>JASGDR010000622.1:0-2631 GCA_047607095.1 Caulobacter sp. | reverse complement strand
CTCGACCCTAATTCCGGACATTCTGGCCCCATTGTCCCGTTCGGCCCAGATCGTCTAGGCGCCAGGATGGATTTCCGCGCCGACTGTGCCAGGGACGGCATCGAACCATTTTGGAGGGGCGGATGTCGACGAATACGAGAGCGGGCGCAACGGCGCTGATCGCGGGTTGGGTGGGGTACATCGCGATTATGGCGGTGCATCCGTCGCACACGGGCGGCCCGAGCCTTGGCCATGTCGATCTCAATGACGCCGTCCATTGGACTGCCCTGCTGATCGCGCCGTTCCTCGCCTATGGTTATTTCGAGATGTCACGTCATCTCGATCTCTCGCGTCCTGTGGTGGTGATGGCCTTCTTTGTGATGGCCTTCAGCCTTCTCGTTGGCATGAGCGCGGGGACCATGAGCGGCCTGGTGCAGCCGCAGATCTCGCAAGCCGGCGCGGAAGGCGAGTTCACACCTGACGTGCTTCGGGGCTTTCGGCATCTGATCTACTGGATCAACCAGGGCTTCGCTTCGATCCACTACGCGCTTGGGGCTTTGGGCGTAGGTCTCTACGGACTGGCCTGGAAGACGCGTCCGGGCGCGCGATCCGTCGGGTGGGCCGGCATTGCGATCGCGGGCGCCTTCACGGTTTGGCTAGCGACGGGGCTATGGCGTCCCGACCTACATGGCGCGCTCTTCGCCACCCTCGCCATTGGCGGCTGGTCGATCGCGGCGGGGCTGGTCCTGCGGCGGGCGTAGTGACGCCACTCAAGCGTCGTGTTCTTGGCGGGCGGGGGGCGATATCCGCAAATGGCGCTGCATCGGCATTGGTGTCTCCTGCGCCAGCATCCTCAGCCCAGGCTCAGCTATTTGGGGCGCCAGCGCGACTATGATGCGGCTTCCTCAAGTTGCAGGAGGGGCATCCAAGGATCGCAGTCCATGCACGGCGCGACTGAAACCGGCGAGCAGGTCAGGCTGGCTAAGATCCTGGCGGACGCGCTCGACAAGGTCGGGCCCCAGTGGCCTTTGGGCTTGTGGATCAGCGCTGTGCCTCGACCTCGCTGCTGCCACCGCCTCGTACCAGGCGCGGGCGATGATGGTGCGCCCGCGGTAGGTTCCCCGAATGTGCTTTACGGCCCCGTCCACGTCCTCACTCGACTCTTTGAGGGGCGCAGCGATGTACGTGCTGAGCAACCGACCTTCTTCAGAGGAGCGTGCATCGTGTCGAGGCGGCGATCTGCGGCGCGCGCTTGGCCCGCTTCTTCCGGGCCCCGAGCCTGGTGCGTGATCGCACTCGGCGCGAGCTCCTGCTGGACATGGATATCGGGATCCAGACCCGGATCGGCGCCAACGAGGACGCCCTGATCCAGTTGACCGGCGTCACAGCCTGCCGCGCTGCGGGAGCGGCGTCTAGGAGACCGCCGCGCGAGTCAGGATGACCCAGACCTTGGTTGTCGCAATCCAGGGGGGCGGCTACATCCCGTTCAAACCCCTTTGAAGGACCCATGGCCTCCCATACCTCCAAGTCGGTGATCTACGCCGCGCTCGCCGGCAACACCGCCATCGCTCTGACCAAGTTCGCAGCCGCGGCCTTCACCGGCAGCGCCGCCATGCTCAGCGAGGCCATCCACTCGGTGGTCGATACCGGCAACCAGCTCCTGCTGCTGTTCGGCCTTCGCCAGGCGGCCAAGCCGCCCAGCGCCAAGCACCCGTTCGGCTACGGCCTGCAGCTCTATTTCTATACCTTCGTGGTGGCGGTGCTGATCTTCGGGGTCGGCGCGGTGGTGTCGATCCTGCACGGTATCGAGAAGATCCGTCACCCCGTCAGCGTCGAGCACGCCTGGATCAATTATCTGGTCCTGGGGCTGGGCATCCTGTTCGAGGGCGGCGTGTGGCTGGTCGCCCTGAAGGCCTTCAACGCCGAACGGGGAGGCCGCCCCTGGATCAAGGCCATCCGCTCCAGCAAGGACCCCACGGTGTTCACCGTCCTGTTCGAGGACACGGCCGCGTTGCTGGGTCTCGTGACCGCGCTTGTGGGAGTGTTCCTTAGCGAGGCGCTCGACTTGCCGGTCATTGACGGGATCGCCTCGGTGCTGGTCGGCGTGATCCTGTCGGTCACGGCGCTCTTTTTGGCGATCGAGAGCCAGAGCCTCCTGACAGGGGAGGCCGCCAGCCACGAGACCCGCATCGGCATCAACCGCATCGCCCGGGCCGAGCCGGGCGTGGTTGGCCTCAACCAGGCCCTGACCATGCACTTTGGCCCTAACGACGTGCTGGCGGCCCTCAGTCTGGACTTCGACGACGCTCTGTCGGCCGCCGATGTCGAGCGCACGGTCACGCGCATCGAACGCGCCATCAAGGCGAGCCACCCCGACGTGACACGGGTGTTCATCGAGGCGCAGAGCTTCGACGCCGATCGGCGCGGCGGCGCGGCCGATCCGGTCTGACAGGCGTTTAAGCGCGCCTCGCCGCCTGGGGCCTCCGCCTGGGACGCGCCGGCGGTTTCGAGAACCTGGACACGGCGCAGATCGGCGAGCGCGCTTGAGGGGCGAGGTCGGGGACTGACCCAGGGACGACCGGCGCCGATGGCTTACGGCGACGAAATCGCGCAGCCGCACCAAATCGCGTCCGAAGGCCCCGGGGCGCGATT
>JASGDR010000621.1:0-4377 GCA_047607095.1 Caulobacter sp. | reverse complement strand
CCAGAAGGTCCCCAGACAGTCCTTGGACGAGTATAGGCTCTACCTTGCCGTGAGGTCGAGCGGGGGCTTCGAATTTAGCGGCGAGAACGGATCCAGCCGGTCAGCGACAGGCGCGGACCGGCCGCGTGGGGCGTCACGTAGGTCACCGCGTGCTTCTGCGGCACGCGGAAGATGTTGAGGGCGTTGAAGCTGGGCGTGTAGCCCTCGGCCACGTGGCCGTCGCCGTCGAGGAACAGCAGGAGCCCGCCCCAGTCGCTGCGCCATTGCGGCGTCAGGTTCAGCACATAGGCGTAGAGGCGGTGCTTGCCGTCGGCGTGGTCGTCGTGCTCGGTCAGGAAGTGGCCGGGGCGATAGCGGGTGGCCTGGCTGTCGCAATAGACCGGCCGGTCGTCGCCGGTCAGTTCGCGCACGAAGTCCAGGAAGGCCTCGCCGTTCAGCAGGTCGTAGGCGGCCTCGACCAGCCGGCCCTGGCGGCGGCCGGCCTCGACCTCGTCGCTGACCCGGAAGTTGTCGAACCGGAAGCCGAAGCCGTTGCGGGTCTCCTCGGCCACCTGGCGGTCGAGCGCCAGATCGTCGGCTGCCGACAGGGCGCCGGGGCCGCCCAGCGGCAGGTTCCACAGCTTCTTGCCTACGCCGACCACCCCGCTCCACGGGGTGTCGACGGTCAGGGCGGCGTGCAGGCGCGCGGCCGAGTCGGCCGTCAGGATCCCCGGCACGTGCAGCCGGCCGTTGGCGGCGAAGGCCTCGCGCCAGGCTGCGGGGGTCAGGCCGGGGTCCAGGGACAGGGGAGCTTGTTGCGCGGGCTGGGACATCGATGCGGAAACCGGAAACGAAAAACGCCCCGGCGCGGGCCGGGGCGTCTTCGAGGATAGAACCTAAGCTTAGCGGGGCGCCAGGATCATGATCATCTGGCGGCCTTCCATGCGGGGCTCGTATTCGACCTTGGCGACCTCGTCGAAGTCGGCCTTGACCTTGAGCAGCAGCTTCATGCCGAGTTCCGGGTGAGCCATTTCACGACCGCGGAAGCGCAGGGTGACCTTCACCTTGTCGCCTTCCTCGAAGAAGCGGTGCATGGCCTTGGCCTTCACCTCGTAGTCGTGGATGTCGATGTTCGGGCGGAGTTTGATCTCCTTGAGCTCGACCACCTTCTGACGCTTGCGGGCCTCGTTCTTCTTCTTCTGCTCCTGGAACTTGAACTTGCCGTAGTCCAGGATCTTGCAGACGGGCGGGTTCGCGTTCGGAACGATTTCCACCAGGTCCAGGCCGGCTTCCTCGGCCGCTTCCATAGCGGACGCGGTCGGCATCTCGCCCTGCTTCTCGCCGTTCTGGTCGATCAGCAGCACACGAGGGACGCGGATTTCATCGTTGATACGCGGTCCATCCTTGACGGGCGGCGCTTGCATGGGACGGCGAATAGGGGCGGCTCCGGAATTGTTGTAGAGGATTTCGCGCGGCGCCCATGGGGCGTCGCGTTCAGATGATATATGACGCCAGACACGGGCGCTATCAAGCGTCCGCCGCGACAAGACCGTTCCACGCCGTGCGATAAATGGCGAAAGGCGCGGCGGGACGGGAACGCGATCGGGACGGGACGCCGTTTTCCCCTTCTCCAGACGCGACTCGACATCCCTTGACCGCCCCCGACATGCCCGCAACGCGCCACACGCCCATCGAAGACGTCCATGCGCTGCTCATCGGCACGAGCTTCATTTCCGTGGGCCTGATCCTGCTGAAGGCCGCCGGCCTGGTGACCGGCGGCATCGCCGGGATCGCCCTGATCGTCTCCTACCTGACCGACTGGCCGGTGGGGGTGGTGTTCTTCGTGCTGAACCTGCCGTTCTACATCTTCGCCCAGCGCGCCCTGGGCTGGGTGTTCACCGCCAAGACCCTGGCCACCAACGTGCTGCTGGCGGCGATGAGCCTGGCCCTGCCGCACTGGCTGAAGCTTCAGGGGGTCAATCCGGTCTTCGCGGCGGTGTTCGGCGGCACCATCATCGGCATGGGCATCCTGGCCCTGGCCCGCCACCGCTCGTCGGTGGGCGGCATCGGCGTGCTGGGCCTGTGGCTGCAGGAAAAGCACGGGATCAGCGCCGGCAAGGTGCAGATGGCCACCGACGTCCTGGTGGTGGGCGCGGCCTTCATGGTGGTCAGCTTCGACAAGCTCCTGCTGTCGGTCCTGTCGGCCGTGGCGCTGAGCATCGTCATCATCGCCAACCACAAGCCGGGACGCTACGCGGGCTACTGACGACGATGTCGACAGCCCCCCTGTTCGAAGGCGGCCCGAACTGGCATATGACCCAACGTAAAGCTCCAGTTAGCGCTAACATAACAATGGCTTCCCAATGAACCGTCCCGTCCTGGCGACCGCTCGCGCCCGCGTCGAACTGCTGCCCGAGGTGGGCGGTTCGATCGGCCGCTTCGTGTTCGACGGCCGCGACGTGCTGCGCCCGGCGCCGGAAGGGGCGAGCGACGCCCTCGACGTGGGATGCTTTCCGCTGGTCCCGTTCTGCAACCGCATCCCCCACGGCCGCTTCGCCTTCCAGGGCCGCGATGTGAACCTGGCGCCGAACCTGGCCGGCCATCCGCACCCGCTGCACGGCCAGGGCTGGCGCGCGGCCTGGACGGTCACCGGCCTTTCCGACACCCGCGCCGTCCTGACCTACGACCACGCGCCGTCCGACTGGCCCTGGGCCTACCGCGCCGAGCAGATCCTGGCCCTGTCCGACGAGGGCCTGCGCATCGCCCTGTCGGTGACCAACACGGGCACGCAGGTCATGCCGGCGGGCCTGGGCCTGCACCCCTATTTCGCGGCCCGTCCGGGCGAGACCCTGCAGGCCGGCGTCGACGGCGTCTGGATGGTCGACGCCGACGTGCTGCCCACCACCCACCACGACGGCGTCTGGATGCGCGACTGGAACGCCGGCGCGCCGACGGCGACCGACACGCTGATCGACAACTGCTGGACCGGCTTTTCCGGTAAGGCCGTGCTGTCGGCGCCCGGCGGGGCCGCGACCATCATCGAGGCCTCCGACAACTGCCGCTGGGTGCACGTCTATTCGCCGCCAGGCGCGGATTTCGTCTGCGTCGAGCCGACCGCCGCCCGTCCGGACCCGTTCGGGCCCGGCTTCGACGCGGGCGAGGACGTGGGCGAGACTGGGATCGTCGCGCTGGCCCCCGGCGAGACGACGTCGGTCTGGATGACCCTGAAGGTCGCATGATCGCCGACCTTCTCAATTTGCGCGAGATCAAGGCGCGATGGACCGGCGCGAACTTGAATGGCGCGATGAGCGCCCCTTCGCCCGCCCGTCCGCTGGTGGTCGTCGTCGAAGCCGACACGGCCCTGCGCGAGGCCCTGGCCTTCGCCCTCGAGACCGAGGGCTACTGGATTCGCGCCTTCGCCGACGTCGATGACACCTCGCTGTCGGACATGATCGCCGCCGACTGCCTGGTGCTGGACGTCGACTTTCTGGCGCTGGCCGCCCTGCGCGGCAAGGGCGTGCGCACTCCCGCCGTGCTGCTGGCCGACGGCCCCGTCGACCTCTCGGCCGCCGAAGCCCTGTGGGCCGGCGTCGCCCAGAAGCCCCTGATCACCGACGCGCTCAGCCTGCAGGTCAAGAAGGCGGTCGGGGCGTAAGTTCGTCCCCTCTCCCAGAGGGAGAGGGAGCAAGTTACCTCACGCCAGGAACAGCGGCCTGGCCACCTTCAGGAAGTTCTTGAGCGCCGGGCTGGGCGAGGGGGCGCTGGCCAGGCTCAGCCGCGCCACGGGCTTCTGGCCGGCGATGTCGCGATAGGCCACGCCCTCGACGGCCAGCTGGCGCATCGAGACCGGCACGATAGAGACGCCAAGCTCGGCCGCGACCAGCACGACCACCGAGGCCATCTGCGGCGCCGGCTGGCCCATCACCGGCTCGACGCCGGCGGCGCGGAAGGCGTCCACCGCCGCGTCGTGCACCGTGGGGCCCAGGTGGCGCGGGGTCATGATCAGCGGCTCGTCCTTCAGCCGGGCCAGGTCCACCGGATCGGAGGCCGCGGCCGGGTGGCCGGCGGGCAGCACGGCGATCATCGGCTCGTCCACCAGGTCGTGCACCGACAGGCCCTCCAGCCTCACCGAGCCCGGCCGCAGGAAGGCCGCGTCCAGCGCGCCCTCGGCCAGGTGCGCCGAAAGGTGGGTGCTGTTGCTCTCGGTCAGCGACAGCTCGACCTCGGGATAGAGCCGGCGATAGGCCCGCACCGCCGTCGACACCACCGGATGCAGGCTGGCCGAGCCGGTGAAGCCCAGCCGCAGCGAGCCGGTCTCGCCGCGCGCCGCCCGCCTGGCCTGCACCGCGGCCGCGCCCGCCTGGTCGGGCAGGGTGCGCACGGCCGCGTGAAAGGCCT
>JASGDR010000620.1:0-10114 GCA_047607095.1 Caulobacter sp. | reverse complement strand
GCGCGACAAGCGTTTCTGGGCCCTGGCCGGCGGGTCGGCGACGCTGCACCTGCTGGTGCTGGCCTGGCTGGCCCTGCCCGTGCGGACGGTGTTCCCGGACCAGGACGCGGTCTCGACGGTGACGATCGACCTGTTGACCGAGACCCCGCGCGAACGGCCGCCGGAGGCGTTCCGGGCGCCCGCGGCGGCGGCCGCGTCGCCTTTGCCGAATCCGCGCGAGGCCCGGCGGCCGGCCCCGGCGGGAATCGCCCCCTCCCCGTTCGTGGCGACCCCGGCGAACGGCGCGCGGGGGCGCGGAAACGCCGAGCATCCGGCGCCCCTGCCCGCGGCCCAGCCCGGCGGCGACGTGAGAACGGCCCTGCGGGGCAGTGGAACAGGCTGCGCCAACGCCCGCGCCGTCGGCCTCAACCGGCGCGAGGAGGAGCGTTGCGACGAGCGATGGGGCGAGGCGGCGCGCGAGGCGCCCGAATACGCCGCGCCGATCGAGGCCGACAAGCGTGCGGCCTTCGCCCGCCAGGCGGCCAGGCAGGAGGCCGACAGGCGCTATCGTGAAGCGCCGATGGGCGTGGGCGTCGACCATCGCAGCCGCGATGGCCCGGGCAAGATGAAGGAGATCCCGCTGGGCCTGCCGGGCACGGACGCCCTGGGCAGGCCCAGGAACTGACTAGCCGGCGCGGCGCAGGCTCGAGGAGCCGGTCGCCGTGGTGCGGAAGCGGGCGACCATGCCCGACAGGTTGTCGGCGGCCGAAACCAGGTTGCGGCTGTCGCCGGCCGAGCGGCTGATCAGGGCGGCGTTGCGCTGGGCGCCCTGGTCCATCTGGTTGACGGCGGTGTTGACCTGCGAGAGGCCCGCCGACTGCTCCTGCGCCCCGGCGGCGATCTCGGCGACGATGCCGTCGATGGCCTCGACCTGGGCGACGATCTTCTGCAGGGCCTCGCCGGTGCGGCCGACCAGCTTGACCCCGGCCTCGACCTGACGGGCGGAGTCGGCGATGTGGACCTTGATCTCCTTGGCCGCCTCGGCCGAGCGCTGGGCCAGCGCCCGCACTTCCTGGGCGACGACCGCGAAGCCCTTGCCGGCGTCGCCGGCGCGAGCCGCCTCGACGCCCGCGTTCAGGGCCAGGAGGTTGGTCTGGAAGGCGATCTCGTCGATCACGCCGACGATCTGGCCGACCTGGCGGGACGAGGTCTCGACGCCGCCGATGGCGGCGATGGTCTCTTCCACGACGCTGCGCGAACGGCCGGCTTCGGCCTGGGCCTCGCGCACCGCCTGGTGGGCCCCGCGGGCGCCCTCGGCGGTGCGGCGGACGGTGACGGTGACCTCCTCCAGCGCGGCGGCGGTCTCTTCCAGGCTGGCGGCCTGCTGCTCGGTGCGGTCGGAGATGTCGGACGAGGCGTCGGCGATGCTGCCGGCCCCGGCGTTCAGGGCGCCGACGGCGTCGACCACGGCGCTCATCGCCGCCTCCAGGCGCTCGACGGCCTGGTTGAAGTCGCTGCGCAGACCCTCGTAGTCATTGGCGAAGGGCTGGTCGAGGCGGACGGTGAGGTCGCCGTTCGACAGGCGCTCGAGCCCCTGGGCCAGGCTGTCGACGACCAGGCCCTGCTCGCGGGCGGCGCGGGCGTCGCGGGCGGCGGTGGCGGCGCGTTCGGCCTCGCTCTGGTCGCGGTGGCGGGCGGCGTCGGCCTCGATGCGCTGCTTAGCCTCGGCGTCGTCGCGGAAGGCGTGGACCGCATCGGCCATCAGACCGATGTCGTCGCGACGGCCGGCGAACGGCAGGCTGACCGACAGGTCGCCCTTCATCAGGCGGGCCATGGCCTCGCGCAGGGTCTTCAGCGGCGACAGCTGGCGGCGGACGGTCAGAACCGAGGCGACGCCGCCGGCCAGGCCCAGCACGATCCCCGCCGCGCCCAGCCAGCCCAGCTGGCGATAGACGGGGCCGAAATAGTCGGCCTTGGGCACGCCGACGAACATCACGCCGATCACCTGGCCCGAAGCGTCCTTGATCGGGTCATAGGCCACGAAGTAGGCGCGCTTGAGGATCTGGGTCTCGCCGCGATAGGACTCCCCGCGACCCAGCACCGCGTCATAGACGGGGCCCTTGGCGAGGGGCGTGCCGACGGCGCGCGAGCCGTCCGGCTTCTGGACGTTGGTGGTGATCCGGGTGTCGCCCATGAACACGGTGGCCACGCCCCCGGCCAGAGCCTTGACCCGGTCGACGCCGGCGAGGTCGCCGTTCAGCGGATGATCGCCGACCATCAGCTGATCGCCCTCGCGGTGGAACGGCTGGCCCTGCCGGCCGATGACGTCCCAGGCCACGCGCATGCTGGTTTCCTGCTGCGCCACAGCCTGGCGCTTGGCGAAGCCGAGGGAGCTCCAGGCGACGACGCCCAGCAGGCCGGCCAGCAGGACGGCGAAGGCGGCGGCGATGGTCAGGCTGACCTTGGTGGAAATGTCCGAGCGCATGGGATCCAAGCGGAGGGGAGGATTTTCCCCTTTCTGGCCCGGAGCGACTGAAATTTGATTTAACGCAATGAAATAACAAGGATCTTTTTAGCTTCCTGTTTTCCATCAGCGGTTGCGCGACTCAGGCTGCGGGCGCGGGCTTGGCGGCCGGCTTGGTCAGCTCGCCGTTGCAATACTTCTTCCACGCCCGCCAGTAGCGAGGATCCAGGTGCGCGCAACCGGCCTGGTTGATCGCGACCTCGGCCTCGTACCAGTCGGCCTTCGGCTCATCCATGTACTTCAGGACAAGGGCAGGACATTGCTTGCGGGCCTTGGCCGACAGGTTGTCGCCCGAGCGATGGATGACGTAGCCGGCCGCGCCGGGCGTCTTGACCGCGATCATCGCGGTCCAGGCCTGTTCGGGCTCGGCCGCGTCGACGCACAGGGCCTTGCCGCGCTTTGACCGGCTGATGACCGGATTGCGGAACAGCACCTCTTCGGGACGCTCGAAGCTCTTGGCGATCTTGCCCGTCGTCTCGTCGACGAACGCCTTGTCGGCGGCGGCGAAGTCGTCGGACGGCTTGGGTTCAGGAACCGGCTTCGGCGCGCAGGCGGCCAGGGCCAGAACCGCGCCGGTGGCGGCCAACAAAACGCTGCGAACCATGAACGTCCCCCGACGCGGCGCCCGCCCCCGCCCACGACGGGCCCGACGGCGGAGCGGCAAAACAAAAGAGCGGCCGGGTTTCCCCGACCGCTCCTTGTCTAACACAACCTGTAAGGTCGTCGACCCGCCGATTACTCGGCGTCGGAGAGCGCGATTTCCGCCGGCAGCGGCTCCATCGCCTCTTCGCGCTGCTGGGCCAGCTGCTCGTCGCGCTTGGCGGCGACGCGCTGCAGGCTGCGCAGGTAGGAACCCGTACCAGCGGGGATCAGACGACCCACGATGACGTTTTCCTTCAGGCCTTCCAGGGTGTCGGTCTTGCCGTGCACCGAGGCTTCGGTCAGGACGCGGGTCGTTTCCTGGAACGACGCGGCCGAGATGAAGCTCTTGGTCTGCAGCGAGGCCTTGGTGATGCCGAGCAGCACCGGCTGGGTCACAGCCGGACGGCCGCCGCGGGCGATCGCCTTGTCCTGTTCCTTGTCGAACTCCGGCTTATCAAGGTGGTCGCCCTTGATGAGGCCGGTGTCGCCGGGCTCGATGATCTCGACCTTCTGCAGCATCTGACGAACGATCGTCTCGATGTGCTTGTCGTTGATCGGCACGCCCTGCAGTCGATAGACCTCCTGGATCTCGTCGACGAGGAAGTTGGCCAGGGCCTCGACGCCCAGGATGCGCAGGATGTCGTGCGGATCCGGGTTGCCGTCGATGATGTACTCGCCGCGCGTGATGTAGTCGCCATCATGCACCGCGATGTGCTTGCCCTTCGGGATCAGGAACTCGACCGCTTCGGGCTGGTTGCCGTCGGCGTCGACGTCCGGAGTGATCTTGATCCGGCGCTTGTTCTTGTAATCCTTGCCGAATTCGACACGGCCGTCCATTTCCGCGATGACCGCGCAGTCCTTCGGACGGCGGGCTTCGAAGAGTTCGGCGACGCGCGGCAGACCACCGGTGATGTCCCGGGTCTTGGCGCCTTCGGTCGGGATACGGGCGATGACCTCACCCGGCTTCACTTCGTCGCCGTCGGCCACCGAGAGAATGGCGCCGACCGACAGGAGGTAGCGAGCCTCGCCGCCGTTCGACAGACGCTTGTAGCTGCCGTCCTCGGCCAGCACGCCCATGGCCGGACGCAGGTCCGAACCGCGGGCCGACGCGCGCCAGTCGGCGATGACGCGCTGGGCGATGCCCGTCGCTTCGTCGACTTCTTCGCGGACCGAGAAGCCGTCCACCAGGTCTTCGGCGCGGATGCGGCCCCCGACTTCGGTGATGATCGGCGTGGTGTAGGGGTCCCAGTCGGCCAGACGCTGGCCGCGCTTGACGGTGTCGCCGTCCTTGATCTTCAGACGGGCGCCGTAAGGCGGCTTGTAGTTCTCGCGTTCCTTGCCGTCGACCAGCACGCTCACCGAGGTGTTGCGGCTCATCACGACCAGGGCGCCGTCGGAAGCCACCACGGTGGCGCCGCTGACGCGGGCGACACCGTCGTTGCTGCTTTCGAAGAACGACTGCTCGGCCACCTGGGCGGTGCCGCCGATGTGGAACGTACGCATGGTCAGCTGCGTGCCCGGCTCACCGATCGACTGGGCGGCGATGACGCCGACAGCTTCACCGATGTTGACCGGGGTGCCGCGGGCCAGGTCGCGGCCGTAGCAGGCGCCGCAGACGCCGATCTTGGCTTCGCAGGTCAGGACCGAGCGGACCTTCACCGACTGGACGGCCGCGGCCTCGATGGCGTCGGCCATGTTCTCGTCGATGTAGGTGTCGGCCGGAGCGACCAGCTCGCCGGTCGCCGGGTCCTTGACGTCCTCGGCCGTGAAGCGGCCCAGGACGCGAGCGCCCAGCGAGACCAACACGTCGCCGCCTTCGACCACGGCGCGCAGGGTGATGCCCTTCGTGGTGCCGCAGTCTTCCTCGACGATGATGCAGTCCTGCGCGACGTCGACCAGACGACGGGTCAGGTAACCCGAGTTGGCGGTCTTCAGCGCGGTGTCGGCCAGACCCTTACGGGCGCCGTGGGTGGAGTTGAAGTACTCCTGAACGGTCAGGCCTTCCTTGAAGTTCGAGACGATCGGGGTCTCGATGATTTCACCGGACGGCTTGGCCATCAGGCCGCGCATGCCGCCCAGCTGCTTCATCTGGGCTTGCGAACCACGGGCGCCGGAGTGGGCCATCATGTAGATGGCGTTGATTTCCTTCTCGCGGCCGTTCTCGTCCTTATGCTTCATCTGAAGCTCGGCCATCATCTCGTCGGCGACGCGATCGGTGGCCTTGGCCCAGGCGTCGACGACCTTGTTGTACTTCTCACCCTTGGTGATCAGGCCGTCGGCGTACTGCTGCTCGTATTCCTCGGCGAGGGCGCGCGTCTCGGCGACGATCGCTTCCTTGCGCTTCGGAATGATGATGTCGTCCTTGCCGAACGAAATGCCGGCCTTGGCGGCTTCCTTGAAGCCCAGGCCCATGACCTGGTCGGCGAAGATCACCGTCGCCTTCTGACCGCAGTGGCGGTAGACGACGTCGATCAGGTTGCCGATTTCCTTCTTGGTCAGCGCCTTCTCGATCAGTCGGTGACCGATCGCGGGGTGGCGCGGCAGCAGGGCGGCGATCTTCATGCGGCCAGGCGTGGTGTCGATCACGCGGCGGCGAGCCACGCCATCGGCTTCCACTTCGGTGAAGCGCGACTTGATCTTGGCGTGCAGCGACACGACGCCGGCGTCCATGGCCGCTTCGATTTCGCCCAGATCCGAGAAGATCTTGCCTTCGCCCGGCTCGCCGTCACGGGCGACCGACAGGTAGTACAGACCCAGGACGATGTCCTGCGACGGCACGATGATCGGGCGACCGTTGGCGGGCGACAGGATGTTGTTGGTCGACATCATCAGGACGCGCGCTTCCAGCTGAGCTTCCAGGCTCAGCGGGACGTGCACGGCCATCTGGTCGCCGTCGAAGTCGGCGTTGAACGCGGCGCAGACCAGCGGGTGCAGCTGGATGGCCTTGCCCTCGATCAGCTTCGGTTCGAACGCCTGGATGCCCAGACGGTGAAGCGTCGGGGCGCGGTTCAGCAGGACCGGGTGCTCGCGGATCACCTCTTCGAGGATGTCCCACACCTGGGGCTGTTCGCGCTCGACCATGCGCTTGGACTGCTTGACGGTGCCCGACAGGCCCTTGGCGTCCAGGCGCGCGTAGATGAACGGCTTGAACAGCTCCAGAGCCATCTTCTTGGGCAGGCCGCACTCGTGCAGCTTCAGGTCCGGACCCACGACGATGACCGAACGGCCCGAATAGTCGACGCGCTTGCCGAGCAGGTTCTGACGGAAGCGGCCCTGCTTGCCCTTCAGCATGTCGGCCAGCGACTTGAGGGGCCGCTTGTTGGCGCCCGTGATGACGCGACCGCGGCGGCCGTTGTCGAACAGGGCGTCGACCGATTCCTGCAGCATCCGCTTTTCGTTGCGGATGATGATGTCGGGCGCGCGCAGTTCGATCAGGCGCTTCAGGCGGTTGTTACGGTTGATGACCCGGCGATAGAGGTCGTTCAGGTCCGAGGTCGCGAAGCGGCCGCCGTCCAGCGGCACCAGCGGGCGCAGTTCCGGCGGGATGACCGGAACGACGGTCAGCACCATCCACTCGGGACGGTTGCCCGACTCCTGGAAGGCTTCCAGAATCTTCAGGCGCTTGCTGAACTTCTTCTGCTTCATGTCCGACACGGTGCCGGCCAGTTCCTCGCGCAGACGCTCGGCCTCTTTTTCGAGGTCGATGGCCTTCAGCAGGTTCTGGACGGCCTCGGCGCCGATCTCGGCGGTGAAGCTGTCGTCGCCGTACTCGTCCTGAGCGCGGATGTAGTCGTCTTCCGACAGCAGCTGGTGCTGCTTCAGCGGGGTCAGGCCCGGCTCGGTGACGATGTAGTATTCGAAGTACAGGACGCGCTCGATGTCCTTCAGCGGCATGTCGAGCATCATGGCGATGCGCGAGGGCAGCGACTTCAGGAACCAGATGTGGGCGACCGGCGAGGCCAGCTCGATGTGGCCCATGCGCTCACGGCGAACGCGGGCGAGGGTGACTTCCACGCCGCACTTTTCGCAGATGATGCCCTTGTACTTCATGCGCTTGTACTTGCCGCACAGGCATTCGTAGTCCTTGGTCGGGCCAAAGATACGGGCGCAGAACAGGCCGTCACGCTCGGGCTTGAACGTGCGGTAGTTGATGGTTTCGGGCTTCTTGATCTCGCCGAACGACCACGAGCGGATCTTTTCCGGCGAAGCGAGCGAGATGCGGATCTGGTCGAAGGTCGGCGTGGCCTGGACCGGATTGAAGATGTTCAGGACTTCCTGGTTCATCTTGGTTCCTTCTGCGGGACTACCCGCGAAAATTCAAAGTGGAGAAGAGGCTGAAAGGGGCCCCTCCCCCGCCGTCAGGCGGAGGAGGGAGATCCGGATCAGCTGTTCTCCAGCTCGACGTTCAGGCCGAGCGAGCGCATTTCCTTGACCAGCACGTTGAAGCTTTCCGGGATACCGGCTTCGAACGTGTCGTCGCCGCGGACGATCGACTCGTAGACCTTGGTCCGGCCCGCCACGTCGTCGGACTTCACCGTCAGCATTTCCTGCAGGGTGTAGGCCGCGCCGTAGGCTTCCAGAGCCCACACTTCCATTTCCCCGAAGCGCTGACCGCCGAACTGGGCCTTGCCGCCCAGCGGCTGCTGGGTGACCAGCGAGTACGGACCGATCGAACGGGCGTGGATCTTGTCGTCGACCAGGTGGTGCAGCTTCAGCATGTAGATGTAGCCGACCGTGACCGGACGCTTGAACTGCTCGCCGGTGGTGCCGTCGAACAGGATCGACTGACCCGAGCGGTTCACGCCGGCCATTTCGAGGTGGTCCTCGATGTCTTCCATGCGCGCGCCGTCGAAGACGGGGGTGGCGATCGGGATGCCCTTGCCGAGGTTCTTGGCCAGTTCGACCAGGTCTTCCTCGGTGTCCGGCAGCTCTTCGTCCGGGCCGTAGACTTCACGCAGGCGCTCGACCAGGGCTTCCTTCTGGCCGCCGTGCTGCCAGTCCTCGAGCAGACCGGTGATCTGCTTGCCGAGGTTGGCGCAGGCCCAGCCCAGGTGGGTTTCGAAGATCTGACCGACGTTCATGCGCGAAGGCACGCCCAGCGGGTTCAGCACGAGGTCCACGTGGGTGCCGTCGGCGAGGAACGGCATGTCCTCGATCGGCAGGATGCGCGAGATGACGCCCTTGTTGCCGTGACGGCCGGCCATCTTGTCGCCCGGCTGAAGCTTGCGCTTCACGGCCACGAAGACCTTGACCATCTTCATGACGCCCGGGGGCAGTTCGTCGCCGCGCTGCAGCTTGTCGACCTTGTCTTCGAAACGACGGTCGAGGCGCTTGCGGTTCTCGTCGAACAGACGGCGGAGGCTTTCCAGTTCGCCCATCGCCTTCTCGTCGTCGAGAGCGATCTGCCACCACAGGCCCGAAGCCACCGAGGCCAGGCCTTCGGCGGTGATCTCGCCGCGCGACAGGCCCTTCGGACCCGACAGGGCGTTCTTGCCGATCAGCAGGTCCTTCAGGCGGCCCGAGATGTTGCGGTTCAGGATCGCGAACTCGTCGTCGCGGTCCTTGCCCAGGCGGTCGATCTCGGCGCGTTCGATGGCGAGCGCGCGCTCGTCCTTGTCGACGCCGTGACGGTTGAAGACGCGCACGTCGACGATCGTGCCGGCGACGCCCGGGGGCAGGCGCAGGCTGGTGTCGCGGACGTCCGAAGCCTTCTCGCCGAAGATGGCGCGCAGCAGCTTCTCTTCCGGAGTCATCGGGCTTTCGCCCTTCGGCGTGACCTTGCCGACCAGGATGTCGCCCGGCTGGACTTCGGCGCCGATGGCCACGATGCCGGCTTCGTCGAGGTTGCGCAGGGCTTCCTCGCCGACGTTCGGGATGTCGCGGGTGATTTCTTCCGGACCGAGCTTGGTGTCGCGGGCCATGACTTCGAATTCCTCGATGTGGATCGAGGTGAAGACGTCGTCGCGGACGATGCGCTCGGAGATCAGGATGGAGTCTTCGAAGTTGTAGCCGTTCCAGGGCATGAACGCGACGAGCGCGTTGCGGCCCAGAGCCAGTTCGCCCAGCTCGGTCGACGGACCGTCGGCGATGATGTCGCCGGCGCTGATCTTGTCGCCCACGCGGACCAGCGGACGCTGGTTGATGCAGGTCGACTGGTTCGAACGCTGGAACTTCGACATCCGGTAGATGTCGACGCCCGAGCGGGCGCTGTCGGTCTCTTCGGTGGCGCGCACGACGATGCGGGTGCCGTCGATCTGCTCGACGACGCCGGTGCGCTTGGCGATGACCACGGCGCCCGAGTCACGAGCCACGACCGCTTCCATGCCGGTGCCCACGAGCGGGGCGTCGGACTGGACGAGCGGCACGGCCTGACGCTGCATGTTCGAACCCATGAGGGCGCGGTTGGCGTCGTCGTTTTCGAGGAACGGGATCAGGGCGGCGGCGACCGACACGACCTGGCGCGGCGACACGTCCATCAGGTCGACCGTCTCCTTTTGCAGGAGGGTCGGTTCGCCGTTGATGCGGCCCGGAACCAGGTCTTCCACGATCTCGCCGCTGTCGACCTTGATGTTCGACTGGGCGATGACGTGCTTCGACTCTTCCATGGCCGACATGTAGACGACTTCGTCCATCGGCTTGCCGTCCTTCACGCGACGGTACGGGCTCTCGATGAAGCCGTACTTGTTCACGCGGGCGTGGGTGGCGAGCGAGTTGATCAGACCGATGTTCGGACCTTCCGGCGTCTCGATCGGGCAGATCCGGCCGTAGTGGGTCGGGTGCACGTCGCGGACTTCGAAGCCGGCGCGTTCGCGGGTCAGACCGCCCGGGCCGAGGGCCGAGAGACGACGCTTGTGGGTGATTTCCGACAGCGGGTTGGTCTGGTCCATGAACTGCGACAGCTGCGAGCTGCCGAAGAATTCACGGACGGCGGCCGCCGCGGGCTTCGCGTTGATCAGGTCGTGCGGCATG
>JASGDR010000619.1:0-6778 GCA_047607095.1 Caulobacter sp. | reverse complement strand
CTCGAGCCTTCGGAAATTCCGGATCGCCGCTTTGCTGAGCTTCATGTTCCCTTCCCCGAGCAGCCGAAGCCAGCGCCACACGAGCAATTGCGGTGCTGACCGTCAAGGTTGCGAAGCTGTGAGCTGATCTTCAGAGATTCGCCATGCTGCTCGGCCAGGGACTACTCGCGCCAGGCAAATCCGGTGTTGAGCTCGAAGCCGTGCTCGCCGGTGGCCAGCCGCATGACATCGCGCACGGTGTTGATCGCCGCGCCGCTGGTGTTGGGCACTGGTTCCTGGGCGTCGTGCATCAGTTCGTTGCGGGCCGTCCGGACCTCGCCGATGCGAAGGGCCAGGGACTTGCTGATCACTTGGGTCTCCAAGAGGAGATCGGTC
This sequence comes from Caulobacter sp., assembly GCA_047607095.1. Classification (GTDB taxonomy): domain Bacteria; phylum Pseudomonadota; class Alphaproteobacteria; order Caulobacterales; family Caulobacteraceae; genus Caulobacter. Next base: position 6,403 of record JASGDR010000619.1, on the reverse strand, counting down.
AGCCCCGCAAAGCCCATCTTCTTCATCTCGCCGCGTGTCAGCAGCTTTCGTGTGATCGGGAGTTTAGGCGTCAGCCGCGCCGTCGCTCCTTCAACCAGGCCGATACCCACTACCACTTCCTGCAAAGCCGCCTCGAGGACCACGGCCGAAAGGGCCAGGCTGGCGCCGGCGTGCTGGTTGCCGTGGAGGACCGTCGCCTGGAACGCCATGGCGACCATCGCGACCGGATCGGCGACGGCATAGGTTGGCGCCGCCGCCAGAAGACGATCGGCCAAGGCCAGCCCTTCCACGACGATGTCCAGGCCGATCGCGGGCGGCCGCCTTCCGTGCTGACGGCGCGCTAGCCAAGGGCGTAGCCGTTCAAGGTCGCCCGGGCCCAAAGACAGATATCCCGGCTGGATCTCGAACCAACCGTAGATGTGTTCCAGTGTGGGGTGCAGGAGGCCCTCGAGCGAAGTGTGGTTCCTGACGCCGTGAACGCCGAGTACGCAGGCGGAAACGAACGTCGCTAGCCGTAGACGATTGGACTGCAACGCGATCATCGCCTCGCGGTTGGTCCAGTCGGCGTCATGTGCGTCATTAGGGCCGGCTCGGACCAGACGCTTGAAGCCGCCCAGTGACGTTCCGGCAAAGTCGAGGCCGATAAGGCCCATATTGGTGACGAGTGCTTCCAGGCCCGTGCACATACGCCGACGCGCCACGATGCGCGTGCTGATGGTATCGACGTCGGCGGGCTGGTCGAAGACGTAGGTGCTGGACGGCAGGATGGCCAAGGTATCGGGGAAGGGTCGTTCAACCCGCGCCCTTTGATGTGTCGATGCAGCCATCGAACCAGCTCCTTGAGGCTTGGCCACAATGCATGACCTGATTTTTCGCGTGGTCCCAAGGCCGGACGCGGCACGAGGTTGGCGGCCTCTTGCCCTCTCGCGCGGCGGGGGCACCGGTCAGATCCCGCTCCGTCTCCGGTCTTTCCTGAGAGTCGTCTAGGCGGTGAAAGCGGATTGCGCGTTTGAGGGCGGAGGTCAGCCGCCGAGAGTGAGCGCCCGGGCCGGATCTCGCGGATGGATCAAGACCACCCGCGAGAAGCATTTGAGGTCGATGTCGTCTCCGATCCCGGAGCGTTCGTCGGCATTGAGGTCTGGTCCTATGTGGTCGGGCAGGACCAGCCACCATTCCCTGTATCGGCCCATGCTCGGCGCGATCTTCTTGGCCTTTTCGGTGATGCAGAGGTTGAGGTTACGGAGGATTTCAGCGGCCACGAAGCCGCCGGCGTCGTAATCGACGAAGCCGCCCAACATGTAGAAGTCGTCCACGGGTATGGAGGCCGGGGCGATCTCAAGCCGCAAGTTTCCGACCGGCGCGAGTTCCGCGCCGCCTGGAGCCGGCGCAGCCTGAAAGGCCGCCAGGGCCGCGGGTATCGCGCGCTTGGCCCGCTTCCCGTCGATTGGGCGGCGAAAGTCGTAGGTCACCCACCAGCCCTTCCGGTCCGGTGCGGGGCCGAAGGTCGGGAGCAGGTTTTCGATGAAGCGGATGAGGCCGTGCTGCAGATCCTCCAGCCCCTTGTAGCCGTCCAGGCCTTCATGGTGCTGATTGAGGCGCCGGACCTCGATGGCGATATCGCCGATCGCGAAATCTGGTGCCGTCTGGCCGTCGGGCTCGAAGACGACTGGGCCCAGGCCCAGGCTCTCCAGATAAGTCAGCGCCTGTTGTTCCGAGCGGTTCATGACGTCAACTTTTCGGACGGGGCAGGAGCGGCAATCGCGCGCGTGTCACGGTCACAGCGCCTCGAAGCTGGCCTGACTGACGTGGAACACCAGCATCGCCTCGGCCTTGACTTTGGGGATCCCTCGAACGGACGGATGGCAAAGGTGGCGCTTGTCGCCGTGCGTGATCCGGTAGTCGCGGCCGGCCTTGTAAACGCTGACCACGGCTGGGGTGTCATCAGCGCCGACGCCGCGTAGATGACCAAGCAGGATTTCCTTCGTTCGGGCCAAGACCAGGGTCCCCATGAAGATCGAACTGTCGATGAAGACAGCCTAGACGCGGGGGGCGACAAAAGGGGACGTGTCGTTCAGCGGCCGTGCTCAAGGCGCGCTCGAACCACCCGTTCGACGAAGTCCGCGGTGAGGACTTCACCGCCAAACAGCGCGATCAGCGATTGAGTCGCCTTGCGGGCATAGGGGGCGACCGCCAATGGCGCGGTCGCGAGCGGGATCTCCACGAAGCTGACAGCCTCATCGTCAGCGGCCCGATCGAACGGCGGCTGCATTCCGCCCGACAGCGAGGTCAGCACGCGCCCCTGAAGGCCGGTCCAGCGAAACTGAAACCCAAGCACGGCCTCCTCGGCTGCCCAGCCCAGGGCCGTGGCGAACTGCAGACCCGCGGCCATCGCTTCGGCGACATCCTGGACCGCTAGGCCTGGATCAAAGCCGACACCGGGCGTGCCGCCGTTGCGTTGGGCGAAGGCGTCGATCGGATACATCCGCCGCTGATAAAAGGCGCCCGTCGGGTCCGCGCGCATGAAGTCGAAAACCTGCCAGCCCTTGTCGATCACCACCCAGCTTTCCCAGGCACCCTGTTTGATCACCGGCGTTGCTGGCGGCCCCAGACCGCCCGCGTCCCACCAGAGGGCCAGGCCGCCGTAGCGAGGATCAGCCACCTGCAAGGTCCGCCAGAAGGATTTGTCGGCAACCTGGTCTTCGCGCGGCGGCCAGATCTGCAAAGCCGTTTCCGCGCCGCCCCAGGCGGCTTGGAAAGGGGTTGGACCCTGCTCCACTAAAGCCGTGGCGAAGCGCTTCTTGTTCCGGTCCATCAGCGCCGCGGTCAGGGCCTTCAGATCGGGGGCGGCCACCGTTTTGATCGCCATCAGGCTCTTGATCAGCCCAGGGCTGACATCGGCTAGATGTCTGCGAATGAACGAAGCGACATCGGCCTCGCGATTGTCGAAGCAGCGCTGGATCAGATCGGGCCAGTCGCCGGCTTGAGCCAAGGCCGTGCTCACCGAGCCGTTGGTCCTGAGCGTGCGGACGTAGACGCCGTTCTCGGGGGTCTTGAGGATCGGCTTGCGCACGACCGCGGGAGAACGAACCCCGGAGGGGACCACGATGATCGGGTGTCGCACTCTCTGGCGCTCGGCGAAGCGCAGGGTGATCGGGGCGGGCAGGCTCAGGTGTTTGGAGGCCAAGGTCTGCAGGGTCGTCTTCGTTGAACATGGCCTCGACGTCCGGCGGGCCGCCCTCTGCGGTCGTTCGGCTGACATTGTCGATGCCGAAAACCAGATAGCCGCCGTCGGGCACCGGCTTAGCGGCCGATCTCCAGGAGAAAGGCGTCCAGGAGCCGCTCCATCACCGCACTGGGCCCGGCGCCATTGTCCTTGTCCTTCAGCATCTGACAGAGCGTGTCCCTGTCGAGGTCGAGAACCAGCTTGCCCACATCGCGCAGCGCCCCATGGGTGGCGGTCCGCGCGGCGGGGGACAGGCCTTCGCGCGAGATGATGATCGCGGTCCCGCGCAGAGCCCTGGGATAAAGATACTTCTCGGTTATGTGGATGAGGTTCGGCTTGATCTCGTCGGCGTAGTTCTTGAACTCGAATAAGATATAGCGGCTGGAGAAGTCCTCGATCAGGGTGCGGCTGAAGACGTCGTCGCCGGTGATCTTACACAGGGCGTCGAACCGGTTGGCGTCGCCGCCAACGGCCTCCTGTTCCTTCCATTGGTCCAGCAGGCCGTCGAAGACGTAGATCAGGGCTTCCTGGCAAATCTGCTCGAAGAGGCGCCAGGCAGCCCCCTTGCGCTTGGTCTTGAGCTCGACGGTTCCACTGCCCGAGGGAAGCTCCATGAGCTCCTCTGCTAGGTCATGGCCCTTGCGCGACGGCGGCGGTCCCGAGGGCAAAGGATTGTTGTCACTTCTGAATCCGGCAAGACTGGCCAGGGGCAGAATATGGTCGGCGCGGCCACTGTCGGACGCGCCGGGATCAATCGGGCGGTCAAATTCCTTCAAGGCCGAGTTCAGTTCCCGTCCGATCTCCAGCAGGCCGGCCTCCAGGGCGACATCCCCTTTGGCCGCTTCCAGCATCTCCTCGAACGGATAAAGGATCACCCCGGACAGGACTTTTTCGTTGAAGGCGTCGCGGCTGAGATTGGTCGCCAGGACGGCGTGATCGGCACCGAGCTCGGCTTGGGCGGCCAGCAGGCTTTGGCAGGCGTTATTGAGATCGATGGCGTTGGGCGTGCGGGACCGGTAGAGTTTGACGTCGACGACGGTCTTGGCCCCCTGCGGCGCGGTCACTAGAAGATCGACGTCGAACGTGCGCCTGTCGTCTCCAAAGCGAACCAATTTGTCGGCCTCCACGGAAAAACCGTGGAGCCGGAACACCTCCTGCACCAGTTGCTGGAACCGATAGTAGGGCTCGGTCAATCTGGGTCCCGACGGCTTAGGCATGAACGCCCCTCTATAACTTAGCCGCAAAAGTTTAGGTTGAGTCGGGTTGCCTTTGTCATGGTCAAGCTGAGCCCCGTTCCAGGCGTCAGGCCGCGCGGGCCGGCGTGAACGCGCTGCGGGCGGTGGCACGATAGTCGAGGCTGTGGTGACCGTAGTGCTTGATGAGCACGGCCGGGGTCAGGCAGGTGTAGGCCGAGGCCTCCCGCTGCCGGCTAACCCAGGCCCAGAGTCAGACCCCGCATAGATAGTCTTTCCGGAGGTGCGGCAATGGCAGCAAATGGCGCTGCGCCGCCTCTTCCGGTGTGCTACTCAGCCGGCTGCGCTCGTTTTCTGGAGCAATCCCCGGTTTGATGATCAACCTGGTCGGCGATAAGCGCCCATGAAGTGTACATTCATTCCGTAGCGCCCCAGCCAGTTGGTTTCGTCGATCTCCAGTTTGCCGCCCGCGAAGCGCAAGGTGATTGAATAGGTTTCCTGATCCCACGAGCGAGTTTCGTGGTGCTCAATGCGTCCTTCTTCCATGTCGCCGACGAAGGTGAAATCGCCGATGTTTGGTCCGTGCTCACGGTGCTTACCCCAGAGCGCAAAGCCCGACACTGCATAGCGGGCACGCCCGCCGAAGCTGTCGGCGATCGGCGTGAGCGTGACTTCCGCGCTTTCGACCTCCTCATCGCCCACGCGGATCCAAGCGCCTGCATATGGGTCTGCCTTGGGAAGGGTAAGCTCGCCGAAATGAACAGGCATCATTAAAGCTTGGCCAAGCTGTTCATAGAGTTCGGTGCGATATGCCTTGACCTCGCCTTTCGTCAGGCCCTTCCGCTGGCTGGTGCGGCTGTCGAACTCGTCATGATGCTGGAGGCAGAGGAATACCAGGTTGTCCTCTTTGTCGTTTTGATTGTTTTGATCCAGGTGTGCGATCTGCCCCGCCTTCAGGGTAAGATCTCGGCTCAGGCCGAAACAAAGGCAGCATCGTCTCCTTGAGCTGAGAAGAACTCTGGTGACTACCTCATCGGGAATCGGTTTCCTTGGCATAAAGGCAATTTAGCAGCGACCTTGTGTGAGAAAACCGCTCTCTACCACTTGATAGTGCCTCGGTTGGAGCGCGCCTCCCATAAACGTCGCATTCTTGGAGCCGCGCCAACTGCAGCTCATGGCGCGACGCCGCCGCAAGGTGAGCGATACCCGATCGAACCGGCCAGGGTCAGTCATCACTCGGCTTGCGATTTCTCGACGAGCCCCACGCCATCGCGACGTAGATCATCGACGCGCATCCGGCACAGAGTGCATGGACAATATGTCCTTCAATCGACACAACAACGGCGGTGCTGGCGTACACGAGGGACAGGGCGGCGTGCGCGAACTGATGAAGGGTCATCGAGAGATCTCCGGGGTTCGTTTCCAACTCCCCGTTCACCAATTGCTGCCCGCAATGTGGATACGGCGCTCCGCAACTCTCCGCAGTCGGGCGCAATGAAGCGCAGTTCTGGGCCGGGTTCAGCGCTACAACGGTTCGCCGACATGCTTGCCAAGCATCTCGAGGACGGCGTTCGGCCCGACATTTCGCCGACGGCGAGAGATCAAGGAGAGCCCTGGACTGACACCGCCTTCGCCGGTGAGGTGAAGAACTCGCGAGCGACATCGGACATCGCCAGCGTGTCTCCGCGCAGCGTCGCGAACTGGAGGAAGGGGACAAGCCTGCCCGCGGAGATAGGCCCGATCTTGACCGCGCTGTTCGGCGCGGCAGCGCACCACAGTGCGGCGCGAGAGCGGCTGAGGCGCGCCTACAAGGCCGCAAGAGCGGAAAAGTCCAAGGCGACCCTAGAAGCGTACCATGATCCTGGCGCTCGCCGTTGGCTGCCCAAGGGCGACGAGGTTGCGATCGACCGCGCTTCGCCAGAGGCCGATAAAGAGGCCGCCGCTGACGCGCAACGTTGGCAAATCGCGACGCAGGTCTCTGAGTTGG
>JASGDR010000618.1:0-3591 GCA_047607095.1 Caulobacter sp. | reverse complement strand
GGTCACCGCCAGGAAGCGGACCTTCCGAAGGTCCGACAAGAGTCATGTAACGCCCGTCGCGAGGCCATGAAGCAATCACGGCCAAATGCGTCAGCGATCGTCACCCGAAGGGCCGAGACCGCGCAGCGGGCTCGGCGGCGCCGGCCCTAGCCGGCGACGTAGAGCGCGGTCGCGCGCGGAGCGCGCGAGACGCCCAGCTAGAATTCCGAAAACAGCAGAGCGGGCTTCACGCCAAGCGCACGCGCGATGACAATCAGCGTCTGCGCCGACGGGTTTCTCTCGCCGCGTTCCAAATAACCGATGTAATTACGATGCAGACCGGCGTGCTCAGCCAGCTGCTCCTGACTGAGGTCCTTGTCCTTTCGGCAACGGCGAATTCCGCGGCCCAGGACCGCAAGATCATCCGCTCCGGCCACGCTGGACAGTCGCGAGACAAGGCGGCAATCTCTACACACTGACAGTGTGTATTTTCGAACGATCCATAGGGATCGAGCCGGCACACACCACCCGGACCACGGCTCATGCCTCCGCTCGACACCGCCCTGACCGCCCCCGCCCCTCCCCCGCCGGAGGTCCAGCCGCCCTTCACCGACGCCTACCTGGCCCACCGCGCCTGGCTGACCGACCTGCTGCGCGGCCTCTACGGTCCTGACGCCGCCGCCGACCTGGTGCAGGACGTCTATCTGAAGATCCACGGCTTCCAGCCCTCGCGGCCGGTCAAGCGCCCCAGGTCCTTGCTCGCCCGCATCGCCCGCAACCTGGCCATCGACCGCTTCCGCAAGCAGGCGCGTCTTTCCATCATCGCCCCCGAGCATCCGGCGATCATCGAGCGCAAGGACGAGGCGGCGCAGGAACAGGCGGTGTTCTTCACCGAGATGTTGCTCGCCTTGCCCGAGCATTTGCGCGATGTTCTGATCCTGAACCACGTCAGGGGGCTGACCTATCCGGAGATCGCGCGGCTGCGCGGCATATCGGTGAAGGCGGTTGAAAAGCGCATGCAGAAGGCCATCGCCCGATGCGCCGATCTGGTCCGCGGCTGAAGGCCGCCCGCCATGGTCGACGATCGCAAAGCGGTCCGCATGGACCCTGACGCCCACGGCCGAAAGGCCCCTACCCTCGACGCAAGGTCGCGCGACGCCGCCGCGCGCGAGCAGGCCGCCGAGTGGTACGCCAGGCTCAACAGCCCGCGCATCAGCAACGCCGAGCTGGCGGCCTTCTACGCCTGGCGGGCCGACAGCCTCAACGACGCGGCCTATACCCGGGTCGAGGCGGCGGGCGCGGGCCTGCGCGCCGTGGGCGACCATCCGGCCCTGCAGGCCCTGGCCGAACAGGCCCTCGCGCGCAAAAAGGGCCGCAAGACCAGCCTCTCAGGGCTCCTCAGCCGCCCGCTCCCGCCCCTGGCCGGCCTCGGCGCCCTGGCCGCCGCCGGCCTGATCGCGGCCGTCAGCCTGGGCGCCTTCGGCCAGACCTATGCGACGGGCGTGGGCGAGCGGCGGGCGATCACCCTGGCCGACGGCTCGACGATCGAGCTCAACACCGACAGCAAGGTGCGGGTCCGGCTCTCCAAGGACCGCCGCGACCTCTCCCTGGACAAGGGCCAGGCCCTGTTCATCGTCGCCCATGACGCCAGGAGACCGTTCGTGGTCACGGCCGGCGACACGGCGGTGCGGGCGGTCGGGACAAGGTTCGAGGTCTATCGCCGGGCCAAGGCCGTGCAGGTGACCCTGGCCGAGGGCCGGGTCGAGGTCAGAAAGGCCGGAACCACCGCCCCGCCCCTGACCCTGGCGGCCGGCGAACGGGTCGAGGTCGGCGGCAAGACCAGCAAGCCCACCCGGATCGACGTGGCGGCCGCGACCGGCTGGACCGACGGCCGGCTGACCTTCAAGGACGCGCGCCTGGCCGACGCCGTGGCCGAGATCAACCGCTACAGCAAAACCCGCATCGTCCTGGGCCCCGGGGTCTCCCCCGACCAGAGGTTCAACGGCGTGTTCGACGCCGGCGACAGCGAGGCCTTCGCGCAGGGGGTGGCCCTGGCCCTGGACCTGAAATCAGGCGCCCGCGCCGACGGCGCCATCGAGCTGACCGCGGCCAACGCGACACGATCATAAATCTTTCACATCCCCGGTAGGGTGAGGCGCCTCTGGTTGCGTCTTACCCGCGTTCTCCTCGGAAGCGTACGCCAGCAAGGCGACCCCGAGGGGATTGGGGGACTGTAATGAGTCGTCGTTTTCGTCGTCGCCTGCTGGGTTTGAGCGCGCTGGTCCTGGTCGCCGCCGCCGATCCGATCCTCGCCCACGCCGCGCCGCCCGGGCCCAGGCCCGACCAGGCCATGGAGCTCAGCCTGCCGGCCGGTCCGCTGCGGGCCTCGCTGTTCGCGCTCGCGCAGCAGTCCGGTGTCCAGATCGTCTTCACCACGCCGATGGTCGAGCGCTACAGCGCGCCGGCGGTACGCGGGCGGCTGACCGCGCGCCAGGCGCTGGAGCGTCTGCTCAGCGGCACCGACCTTGAGATCCGGGCCCGCAGCAGCCGGGTGATCGCGCTGGGTCCGCGCCTGGTCCCGGCCTCGGCGCGGCGCGCCCCCCTGGGCGGGGCGGAAGGCGGGGCGGGGCTGGAGGGGGATGCGGCCTCGCCCCAGGCCGAGGCCGCCCCCCTGCTGGCCGCCACTGCGCCCCCGATCGACGAGGCGCCGACCCAGCTCTCCGAGATCGTGGTCGGCACGCATATTCGCGGCGTCAAGGACGGGGCCTCGCCGGTGGTCGTGCTCGATCGCGAAGCGCTCGACCGGGCCGGCCGCGCCACCCTCGCCCAGGCCCTGGCGGCCCTGCCGCAGAACTTCGGGGGCGAAGCGACCGAGGCTACCGCCACAACGGGCGCGGATTCCAGCGGGACCAATTCCAGCCTGGCCAGCGGGATCAATCTGCGCGGCCTGGGAACAGACGCGACCCTGGTGCTGGTCAACGGCCGACGAATGGCCGGCACGGGCCTGAAGGGCGACATCAACGACGTCTCGGCGATCCCGATGGCCGCGGTCGAGCGCGTCGAGATCCTGCTCGACGGGGCCTCGGCCCTCTATGGCTCGGACGCGGTCGGCGGGGTGGTCAACATCGTGCTGAAGAGCCGCTACGACGGGGCCGAGACGCGGCTGCTGACCGGCGGCGCGACCGGCGGCGGGGCGACCCAGTGGCAGTTCGGCCAGACGATCGGCAGGAGCTGGGACAGCGGCCGGGTCGTGGCCTCCTTCGAGCACGCGTCGCGCGACCGGGTGCAGGCCGGCGACCGGTCCTACGCCGGCAACGCCGATCTGCGCCCGTGGGGCGGCAGCGACCAGCGCTGGATCTATGCCAGCCCCGGCAACATCCTGCGTCCCGACGCCACCGGCGCCCTGTCGCCCGCCTATGCGATCCCGTCCGGCCAGAACGGCACGGCCCTGACCCCCGCCAGCTTCCTGGCCGGCCAGGTCAATCTGGAGAACCAGCAGGCCGGCTACGACATCCTGCCGCGCCAGCGTCGCGACGGTCTCTACCTGTCCCTGGCTCAGGACCTGACGCCCGCGATCGAGCTTTCCGTCGAAGCCCGCGCCGGCCGGCGCAG
>JASGDR010000617.1:0-5025 GCA_047607095.1 Caulobacter sp. | reverse complement strand
TCATGCTGACCCCGGGCATCTTCGGCGCCTACGAGCAGGGCGTCGAAACCCTGTCGGCGCGTCCGGGCGTCACCGTCGCCGCCCGCGGCCTGGTCGGTGAAGGCTGCAACCAGGGCCAGGGCGCCCTGTTCGTGGTCGACGCGGCGACCTTCGCCGCCGACCCGGCCCTCAGCCACGAAGTGTTCGGTTCGTCGTCGGTCGTCGTCCGCTGCCCGGACCTGGCCGCGCTGAAGAGCGTGCTGGAAGGCCTGGAAGGCCAGCTGACCGCCACCCTGCACCTCGACGCCGAAGACGCCGAGGCCGCCCGCGGCCTGCTGCCGGTGCTGGAGCGCAAGGCCGGCCGCATCCTGGCCAACGGCTGGCCGACCGGCGTGGAAGTGGCGCCGGCCATGGTCCACGGCGGTCCGTTCCCGGCCACCTCCGACGGTCGCTCGACCTCGGTCGGCACCCGCGCCGTCGAGCGCTTCCTGCGCCCGGTCTGCTACCAGGACCTGCCCGACGTGCTGCTGCCGCCGGCTCTGCAGGAAGCCAACCCCTGGGGCGTCAAGCGCGCCATCGACGGCGTCCTCTAGTCCGGCGGATCCGGTACGGATCCATCGAAAGCGCGCGGCGGCCCAGGCCCCGCGCGCTTTTTCTTTGCCCGCGGCTCCCGTCAGGTCAGGCGCTCGACCAGCAGCCACAGGCAGAAGGCGAGGCACGAGGCCGGGATCAAGACCTTGTCCATGGCGGGTCCTTTCAGCGCCCGACCAGTCTGCAACGGCCTGGAATCGCTGGATTGGACGAGGTCGCCCTTTCTTGCGCCCGCGTTGGAATAACGGCGGCTTCGGGCTGCGAACGGCAACACTTTGCGGGTGAGCCGGTGCGCTTGCGACAACCTTCCGGTGGATTTGAAACGGAAGTGTATCGGCGAGAGCCTGACCGTATCATGACGGAAATTTCATAGACACGCCTGGGCCATGCACGACCCCTAAGGCTCGGAGGTTCCATCAGGCGGGGCCTCCATGTCGCGTAAGCTTCTGATCTTGTCGGCCGCAGCTCTGCCGATGCTGCTGCATGCCGGCGGCGCCGTCGCCGAGACCGAGATCACCAGCAGCAGCCGCACCAAGGCCGTCGCGACCTCGACCGCCAACGACGGCGCGGCCGACGACGTCAAGATCACCAGCGACGGCGTGATCACCTATGCGTCCGAAGGCGCGATCGCCACGGTCGACAGCAGCAACACCCTGACCAACAACGGGACGCTGCAGAGCGAGGACGTCTCCAACTCGACCGGCATCCTGATCACCGGCGGCGTCTCCTCGACGGTGACCAACGGCGGCACGATCTCGCTGACCGAGGACTACGACTACGAGGACACCGACAGCGACGGCGACTACGACGGTCAGTTCGCGCTGGGGACCAACCGTTACGGCATCTATCTGACCGGGGCGGGCGATTTCACCGGCACGATCGAGAACAGCGGCGCGATCTCGATCGAGGGCAACGACTCGATCGGCATCATTCTGGAATCGTCGGTGATCGGCGACATCCTGAACTCCGGCTCGATCTCGGTGACCGGCGACGACGGCTACGGCATCCGCAACACGGCCGGCGTCACCGGCGACATCGTCAGCGACGGTTCGATCAGCGTGCTGGGCGCCAACAGCGTCGGCCTGGCGGTCAACGGCGAGGTCGACGGCTCGGTGATCGTGCAGGGCTCGATTTACGCCACCGGCTATCGCTACACCAGCCGCTACACCGATCCCGACGACGAGGCCCTGCTCGACGCCGACGACCTGCTGCAGGGCGGTTCGGCCATTCAGGTGACCAGCAACGTCACCGGCGGCCTGGTGCTCGACGCGCCGCCGACCGACACCAACGACGACACCACCGACGACGAGGACGGCGACGGCGTCGACGACGACGAGGAAGGCACCGCCTCGGTCGTGGTCTACGGCGGCGCGCCGGCGATCCAGATCGGCTCCGACACCCAGACCGTCACCCTCGGCTCGGCCGGGGAGGGGATCTACGACTACGGCCTGGTGATCCGCGGCTCGGTCGGCGCCTACGGCATCCACCCGGGCGTGGCCGCCACCGGCGTGCAGATCGGCGGCTCGGCCGGCTACGAGACCCTGGTCACCAACGGGATCAACCTGGAAGGCTCGATCACGGCCGGCGCCTACGAGGCCGACGCCATGGGCCTGCACCTGACCTCGGGCGCCATCGCCCGCATCCTCGACAACAGCGGCGCGCTGACCGCCACGGTCGAGGCCGAGGGCGACTACGACTCCTACGCCCTGCTGATCGACGCCGGCGCGACCATGACCACGGTCAACAACAGCGGCACGATCATCTCCTACCTGTCGGGCGAGGCCGGCGACGCCAACGCCATCGTCGACCGCTCGGGCACGCTGACCACGATCAACAACACCGGCACGATCGCCGCCTACGTCACGGCCACCGACGACGATTACGACACCGACGACAGCAACGACGACGCCGACGACGAGGTCGTCACCGGCAAGGCGATCGCCATCAACCTGCAGGCCAACACCACCGGCGTCACCATCACCCAGACCGGCGTCGACGACGGCGACGACGGCGACGACGGCGTGGCCGACACCGACACCGACGGCGACGGCGTGGACGACGCCGACGAGCCGATGATCATCGGCCAGATCCTGCTCGGCTCGGGCGACGACACGATCAACCTGCTGAACGGCACGCTCTACGGGAACATCTCGTTCGGCGACGGGGCGGACGTCTTCAACATCGACGGCGGCGCCTACGCCATCAGCTCGATCAGCGACAGCGACGGCAGGCTGTCGATCAACATCGGCGACGGCGGCCTGCTGCTGACCAACACCAACACCATCAACGCCACCAGCCTGACCCTCGGCGCGGACGCCAACCTGGTGTTCTCGGTCGATCCGGCGGCCGGTTCGGCGACCCAGCTGGTGGTCGACACGGCCACCATCGCCAGCGGCGCCAACCTGGGCCTGGTGTTCAACAACCTGCTGACCACGGCCAGCACCTTCAAGGTGATCTCGGCCGGGACCCTGACGGCCGGCGAGATCGACCAGGACCTGCTGGGCGACGCGCCCTACCTCTACGTCGCCAACGCCTATACCGACGGCAACGACGTCCTGATCGACGTGCGCCGCCGCACGGCCGCCGAGGCGGGCATGACCAGCGGCCAGGCCTCGGCCTACGACGCGACGTTCGCCGCGCTCGGCAACAACGACGACATCGCCGGCGCCTTCCTCAGCCAGTCGACGGCGGACGGCTTCTACCACCTCTACAACCAGATGCTGCCCAGCACCGGCGAGGGCATCTTCACCACCCTCCAGGCGGTGCAGCAGCAGGCGTCGGCCGCGACCGCCCAGCGCCCCGACGGCGCCGATCGCTACGGCCCCGACAGCGTCTGGGTGCAGGAGATCAACAGCCTGGTGCGGATCCAGAACGGCGAGAACCTGGGTTCCGACACCAAGGCCGTCGGCCTGGTGGCCGGCTACGAGGCCATGGGCGACGCCGGCGGCGCGCTGGGCGTGACCCTGGCCTTCGTCAGCATCGAGGAAACCGACACCGCCGCGACGGTCGGCGAGGAGACCGACGGTTCACTGTTCCAGGCCGGAACCTACTGGCGCCGCTCGATCGGCGGCTGGCGCCTGAACCTGGGCGGCGGCGCGGGCTACATCCGCTTCAACGGCGATCGCAGCTTCATCAGCGGCGACGTCGACAGCGACGGCGCCGCGGACGTGGTGGTCACCAACACCGCCTCCTGGAACGGCTTCACCGCCAACGCCTTCGCCGGCGTGGGCTACGAGGCGGTGTTCGGCGCCGCCTACGTCCGCCCCGAGGCCCGGGTCGACTACGTCTACCTGTGGGAAGGCGAGCGCAAGGAGCACGGCGGCGGCGCGGGCTTCGACCAGACCGTCGCCTCGCGCAAGTTCAGCAACCTCTCCGGCGACGTCGGCGTCGTCTTCGGCCGGCAGTTCGGCAAGGAGGTCTGGGTGCGTCCGGAAGTCCGCGTCGGCTATCGCAAGACCCTGGCCGGCAAGTACGCCGACACCACCGCCTGGTACTCCGGCGGCACGCCGTTCACGATCCTGGCCAACAACGCCACGGACGGCGCCGTGACCCTGAACCTGGCCCTGCGCGCCGGTTCCGACCTTTCCTATTTCGCCCTGGAGGGCGGGGCCGAGGCCTCGCGTCGCCAGACCCGTTATTCGGCCCGGCTTACCGGCCGGGCGATGTTCTGAGAACGCCCGTGAGACCCCGCCTGCTCATCGTCGATCCCGATATCGACTCCCGCGCCGCCATCAGCTCGCTGCTGGGCCGGTTCGACCTGGAAGTGCTCGAGGCCGCTTCGGCCCGCGAGATGGACCAGATCCTGGGCCGCACCCAGATCGAACTGGTCGTGATGGACATCCTGCTGCCCGACGAAGCCGGCCTCTCGGTCTGCGCCCGCCTGCGCCGCCTCAACCCCGCTCCGGGCGTGGTGGTGGTCAGCGCGGTCGACGACGAGAGCGACGTGGTGGTCGGCCTGGAGATGGGCGTCGACGACTACATCGCCAAGCCGTTCCGCCCGCGCGAGACGGCCGCCCGCATCCGCGCCGCGGTCCGCCGCCGTCAGGCCTATCGCGCGCCCGAGCCGATCGCCGCTCCGCCGGTCTACCAGTTCAGCGGCTGGCGCCTGAACGTGGCCACCCACGAGCTGTTCGACCCGCGCGGCGAGTCGGTGAACCTGTCGTCGGCCGAGTTCCTGGTGCTGTGGACCCTGGTCTCCAAGCCCCAGCAGATCCTGACCCGCGACCAGCTGCAGCAGGGCCCGCCCGAGGCCCGCAGCAAGGCGCCGCCGCAGCAGATCAACGTCACCATCAGCCGCCTGCGCAGCAAGCTGCGCCGCGCCGAGGGCGGCGCCCAGATGGTCCGCACGGTCCGTCACGCCGGCTACATGTTCGCCCCGCGCGTGGACCGCGTTCACGCGGACTGATGACTTGAGGAACCTCCCCCTGTGGGGGAGGTGATCGCGAAGCGATCGGT
>JASGDR010000616.1:0-10244 GCA_047607095.1 Caulobacter sp. | reverse complement strand
GCCGGCCTGCCGGCCGCTCTCGCACTATAACGACATAAATCGAGCCCTAGGGAGGCCCGCATGCCCGTCACGACCGACAACCCCCTCGGCCTGAACGGCTTCGAGTTCGTCGAATTCACCAGCCCCGATCCGTCGGCGATGAAGGCGATCATCGAGCAGCTGGGCTTCGTGCCCGCCAGCACCCATCCGACCAAGGCCGTGACCCGCTACAAGCAGGGCCGCATCAACCTGCTGGTCAACGAGGAGACGGCCGGCCAGGTCGCCGATTTCCGCGCCGACCACGGCCCCTCGGCCAACGGAATGGCCTTCCGCGTCGACAACGCCGAGCAGGCTTTCGCCGACGCCCTCAAGCGCGGCGCCAAGGCCGCCGACGCGTCGCGCTCGGTGCTTGGCGAGGGCGCCAGGGTGCTCGAAGGCATCGGCGGCAGCTTGCTCTATCTCGTCGAAGGCGAGGGCTCGATCTACGACGCCTGGACCCCCGTGGCCGGCGCGGCCGAGGCGGAAGCCGCCAATTCGGTGGGCCTCGATCTGCTCGACCACCTGACCCACAACGTGCGCCGGGGCCAGATGCGCACCTGGTCGACCTTCTACAACCAGGTCTTCGGCTTCGAGGAGCAGAAGTACTTCGACATCAAGGGCCAGGCCACGGGCCTGTTCAGCCAGGCGATGATCGCGCCCGACAAGGCCATCCGCATCCCGCTGAACGAGAGCCAGGACGACAAGAGCCAGATCGAGGAGTTCATCCGCCAGTACAACGGCGAGGGCATCCAGCACCTGGCCCTGACGACGGACGACATCTACGGCACCGTCGAAAAGCTGCGCGCCCGCGGCGTGAAGCTGCAGGACACCATCGAGACCTATTACGAGCTGGTCGACAAGCGCGTGCCCGGCCACGGCGAGGACCTGGAGCGCCTGCGCAGGAACCGCATCCTGATCGACGGAAACGTCGGCGACGAGGGCCTGCTGCTGCAGATCTTCACCGAGAACCTGTTCGGGCCGATCTTCTTCGAGATCATCCAGCGTAAAGGCAACGAGGGCTTCGGCAACGGCAACTTCCAGGCCCTGTTCGAGAGCATCGAGCTCGACCAGATCCGCCGCGGCGTGATCACGGTCGACGCCTGAAGGGGGCGCACCTCGTCCTTCGACAAGCTCAGGATGAGGTGTTTACTGCTGGCTGGGCGGCTCCGCTCCGCGCTGAACGATCCAAGGACCCAACCATGGACCTCCGCTACCAGACCGGCTTCGGCGCCCACTTCGCGACCGAGGCCGTCGCCGGCGCCCTGCCGGTGGGACAGAACTCGCCGCAGCATGTTCCGTTCGGCCTCTATGCCGAGCAGCTTTCCGGCACGGCCTTCACCGCGCCCCGGCACGAGAACCGCAGGAGCTGGCTCTACCGCCTGCGGCCCAGCGCCGGGCACGGACCCTACAAGCCCTACGACCAGCCGCGCCTGACCGGCGCCTTCGACGGCCCGGTCACGCCCAATCGCCTGCGCTGGGACCCGATCGAGATCCCGTCCGAGCCGACCGACTTCATCGACGGTCTCGTCACGCTGGCCGGCAACGGCGACGTGGCGGCCCAGGCCGGCATGGGCGTGCACCTGTACCTGGTCAACGCCTCGATGCGGGACCGGGTGTTCTACGACGCCGACGGCGAGCTTCTGATCGTGCCGCAGCAGGGCGTGCTGACCCTGGTCACCGAGATGGGCCGTCTGAAGGCCGGTCCCGGGCATATAGCTGTCATCCCGCGCGGCGTGCGCTTCCGGGTCGAGGTGGACGGGCCTTCGCGCGGCTATGTCTGCGAAAACTACGGCGCGGCCCTGCGCTTGCCGGAGCTGGGGCCGATCGGCTCCAACGGCCTGGCCAATCCGCGCGATTTCGAAACGCCCGTCGCGGCCTTCGAGGACGTCGATGCGCCGACGCGGGTGATCCAGAAGTTCCAGGGCAAGCTCTGGAGCGCGCAGTGGGACCACAGCCCGCTGGACGTGGTGGCCTGGCACGGCAACCTCGCGCCCTACCGCTACGACCTGGCGCGCTTCAACACGATCAACACGGTCAGCTACGACCATCCCGACCCGTCGATCTTCACGGTGCTGACCTCGCCCAGCGACACGCCGGGAACGGCCAATGTCGACTTCGTGATCTTCCCGCCGCGCTGGATGGTGGCCGAGCACACCTTCCGCCCGCCCTGGTTCCACCGCAACGTCATGAGCGAGTTCATGGGTCTGGTGCACGGCGCCTATGACGCCAAGGAGGGCGGTTTCGCCCCCGGCGGCGCGTCCTTGCACAACTGCATGAGCGATCACGGGCCGGACGTCGCCAGCCACCGCAAGGCGACCGACGCCGAGTTGGGCCCGCACAAGATCGACCACACCCTGGCCTTCATGTTCGAAAGCCGCTGGGTGATCGCGCCGACGAAGTTCGCGCTGGAGCATCGCGCGCTTCAGGCCGACTATGACGCGTGCTGGGACGGGTTCCCCAAGGCCCGCCTGCCGTAACCAGAACAAGAAGAGGAAGCGCCGAATGAAGCTCGCGTCTCTGAAGGGCGGCCGCGACGGCCGGCTGGTCGTGGTGTCAAACGACGTCGCCTGGTGCACCGACGCCGGGACGATCGCGCCGACGCTGCAGGCCGCGCTCGACGACTGGGAGCGCTGCGAGCCCCTGCTGCGCGGGCTGGCCGAGAGCCTCGAGCACGGCGGCGTGCCCAAGGAGCGCTTCCACGAGCACGACGCGCTGAGCCCCCTGCCGCGCGCCTACCAGTGGGTGGACGGCAGCGCCTACGTCAATCACGTGCAGCTGGTGCGCCAGGCCCGGGGCGCGGAGATGCCGGAAAGCTTCTGGACCGATCCCCTGATGTACCAGGGCGCGTCGGACGGGTTCCTGGCCCCCCGCGACACCATCCCGCTGGCCGACGCCTCGTGGGGCTGCGACCTGGAGGGCGAGATCGCCGTCATCGTCGGCGACGTGCCGCTGGGCGCGACCCGGGAAGAGGCCCTGGCCGCCATCCGCCTGGTCATGCTGTGCAACGACGTCTCCCTGCGCAACCTGATCCCGGGCGAGCTGGCCAAGGGTTTCGGCTTCGTGCAGTCCAAGCCGGCCAGCGCCTTCTCGCCGGCGGCGGTCAGCCCCGACGCCCTGCCGGGCTGGAGCGACGGCAAGCTGTCGGGCGCGCTGCTGGTCGAGCTGAACGGCAAGGACTTCGGCCGCGCCGACGCCGGCGTCGACATGACCTTCGACTTCGGGACCCTGGTGGCCCATGCGGCCAAGACCCGGGCCCTCTCCGCCGGCACCATCGTCGGCTCGGGCACGGTTTCCAACCGCGGCGCCGACGGCGGCCCGGGCAGGCCGATCGCCGAGGGCGGTCTCGGCTATTCGTGCCTGGCCGAGCTGCGCACCGTCGAGACCATTCTGCACGGCGCGGCCAAGACGCCGTTCCTGCTGGGCGACGACACCGTGCGCATCGAGATGAAGGACGCCAAGGGCCACACCATCTTCGGCGCCATCGAGCAGCAGGTCGAGCGGGTTTGAGCGAAGAGGCCGCCGCCCCCCGGATCGAAAATGGCGGAAGGGTCTGGTCGACGCCGGCCGGGGTCAATCTCGGCCCGCTGGACCTGATCGCCGACGGGGCGGCGCGCAACTACGTGCTGCAGATCGGGACCAGCCGTTTCCACGGCTTCGTGGTGCGGCGGGGCGAGGCGGTGTTCGGCTATGTCGACCGCTGCCCGCACGCCGGCCTGCCCTTGGCCCAGACGCTGGACCAGTACCTGACCCCCGACGGCGGCCTGATCGCCTGCTCCTGGCACGGGGCGGTGTTTTCCATCGAGGACGGCGCCTGCCTGGGCGGTCCCTGCGCGGGCGGGCGGCTGACGTCCTGGCCGGTGCGCGTGGAGGCGGGGCGGATCAAGACCGCCTGACGCCTCGCGAACGGATCGGCGCCCAAAAGAAAAGCCGCCCTCCAGGAGAAGAAGGCGGCCGAGTCATTGGGAGGAAACGCCCAGAAGGGCTGAGATCTGTATAGCGGCTTCCTTCTGCTGTGACAACGTTGTCATGAACTTTTTTCCGAAAAAGTTCGCGTGACCTCCCGGCTTGGCCTCGGGCCGGGCTGGGAGCTTGGCCCGGCGGGCTGTTAAGTGTGGCGACGATCCGCGGGGGAGATGGGGATGAGGGGCGCGAAGACGGCGTTGGTCGGCGGCCTGGCCGGACTGGTTCTGGCGTCGGGGGCGGGAGCCGCGACGCCCCGGCCGGAGCCTGAGACGTTCGTTCGCCAGGCCTTCGCCGCCGCCGGCGAACCGGCCGCGGACCAGCGCGCCTATCTGGCCTTGTTCGCTCCCGAACTGCGGGGGCTGATCCAGCAAGACCGCCGTGACGGCGAGGTCGGGGCGCTGGACTACGAGCCGATCTGCCATTGCCAGGACGACGACGGCCTCGTGCTGGGCGCGCTGACGGTGAGCGGCGATGCGCGCGCGCCCGTCGTCGAGGCCGAGATCGTCGTCCCGACGGCGCCGCCGACGATCGACCGGGTTGTCTACAGCCTGGCCTGGGTCGACGGCCGCTGGCGGATCGCGGACATCCGCGTCGCGGGGCGGCCCAGCCTGAAGGCATGGCTGGCGCGGGCCTCGCGCTGAAGCGAGGGCGCGCTTTGCGCTTGGGCTTTCACATGGCTAAGTCGATCGCATGACCAGTCTGACCCTTCGCCTCGCCACGGCCGAAGACATTCCCGCCCTGACGGCCCTGATGAACGCGGCGATCGCGGAGCTGCTGACGCCGTTCCTGCCGCCCGAGGGTGTGGCGGCCTCGTTCGAGGTGATGGGGCTGGACAGCCAGCTGATCGCCGACGGCACCTATTTCGTCGTGCAGGACGGAGGCGAGATCGCCGGCTGCGGCGGCTGGAGCCGGCGGGCCACCCTGTTCGGCGGCGATCATTCCGCGGGGCGCGACGCGGCCATGCTGGACCCGGCGCGCGATGCGGCGCGGGTGCGGGCGATGTACACCCACCCCGATCACACCCGGAAGGGCGTGGGCCGGATGATCCTGGCGGCCTGCGAGCAGGCGGCGGCGGGGGAGGGGTTCTCGCGGGTCGAGATGGCCGCGACCATGGGCGGCGTGCCGCTGTACGAGGCCTGCGGCTACGGCCTGATCGAGCCGTTCACGGCCCCGACCTCCAAGGGCTACGACGTGCCGCTGGCCCGGATGGGCAAGGCGCTGGGCTGACGTCGAAAGAGAAAAGGGGCGGACCTTTCGGCCCGCCCCCCTCGTCGTCTCGTCGTCGGTTCCGCTTAGCGGAACAGGCTCAGGATCGAGCTCGACGACTGGTTTGCGATGGACAACGCCTGGATGCCCAACTGCTGCTTGGTCTGCAGCGCCTGGAGCTTGGCGCTTTCCTTGGCCAGGTCGGCGTCGACCAGGTTGCCCACGCCCGCGTCGAGGCTGTCTTGCAGCTTGCCGACGAAGGTCAGGTGGGTGTCGAGGCCGGTCGAGCTGGTGCCCAGCGAGGCCAGCTTGTTGGTGGCCGTCTGCAGCGAGCTGTCGATCTTGGTGATCATGGTCTTGGCGGCGGCGGCGTCGGTGAACGACGTGCCGGCGCTCAGACCGATGCCGGCCAGCGACAGGGTCTTGGAGCTGACGGTGATGCCCGAGCCGTCCGAGTTGGCCAGGTAGGTCAGCTTGGTGGTCGAACCGTCGATGATGTTGGCGCCGTTGAACTTGGCGTTCGAGACGGCCTTGGTGATCTGGTCGCGCAGGGACTCGAAGTCAGACTTCAGGGCGTTGAAGGAAGCGGTGTTGAGCGAGGTGTCGGAAGCGGCCAGGGCCTTTTCCTTCATCTTGCCCAGCAGGTCGGTGACGGTGTCGCCGGCGGCCAGGGCGACGTCGATGGTGGACTGGCCGCGTTGCAGCGAGTCCTTCACGGCGTTGATCGACGAGGCGGTGGCCGACTGGTTCTTGGCGGTCGCCCAGATGGCGCCGTTGTCCTTGGCGCTACCGATCTTCTTGCCGGTGTTGATGCGCTGTTGGGTGACCTGCAGCTCGCTGTTGGTCGAGTTCAGGTTTTGCAGCGCGATCATCGCGCCCGAGTTCGTATTCACGCTGTTCAGCGCCATGACGAAGACTCCTTCTCGAGGTGTCCGACGTCGTTTTGACATCGGAGGGCGTTTTGCCCTCCTGCAATATTTCGTAATCTCCTTATCATTGAGTGAAAATGTCGCGGTTACCGGAGCGTTCACTAAAAGAGGTTGTTAACCTCGATTGACGCAGCCGCGCGACTGAATCGAAAGGCGCTGCGGCATGAGTCACGGAGACTCTTCGCCGCGCCGTCTAGACTCTGAAGACTTGGCGCGACGAAGCCAAAGGCGGGCGCAGGGAGCGATCTTCGCGAGCGAAGATTCAAGCGTTCCTTGGCAATCCACTTTTGCGCGGCGCCGACGCCGTTCAGGCGCAAAGGCGGGCCGGCTCGGCGGCGAACGCGTCGGTCTCGAACAGGTCGAAGGCCTCTTCCCAGGCCGCCAGGCGGCTGTCGCGCAGGGCCGCGTCGTCGATCACCCGGATCAGCTGGTCCTCGCGGTCGTTCCAGAGCAGGCCAAGGTCCGTGGCCCGTTCGGCGTCGGCGCCCAGCAGCAGGATCACGTCGGCCTTGGCGGCGCGCTCGGGGCTGAGGCGCATCAGGGTGCGGCCCGCGCCCATGTCGCGGTGGATGTCGGCGAAGGCCAGCACGGCCGAGATCATCGCGGCGCTGACCGGGCGAACATGCCAGGGCTGGCAGGCGAGGCGGCTCATGTCGGTTTCTCCGAACGGATTGCGATGAGTCCTTTTCCACGTGCGTTGCGTCAAAAACGGTCGTAATGAACCGGGATGAGACATGAGAAGGCGACGAAGCTGCTCGACCTGGCCCGCCGGCTGGCCAGTTCCTCCGAAGGCATGACCCTCGACGAGATGGCCCAGGCCATGGAGGTGGGGCGGCGTACGGCCGAACGCATGCGCGACGCCGTCTGGGCGGCCTTTCCGCAGATGGAGTCGATCGAGGATCCGCCCACCCGGCGCTTCCGCATTCCCTCCGGCCTGGACAGCCTGTTCCAGACGCCGACCGCCGAGGAGCTGGCGGCCCTGCGCACGGCGGCCGACTCCAACCAGACCGCCGGCGCCGGGGCGCGGGCGGCGGCGCTCTATGCGCTGGAGGGCAAGCTGCTGTCGGCGCTGAAGGGCTCGGCCCGCCGCCGCGTGGCGCCCGACGTCGAGGCCCTGGTCCAGGCCGAGACCATCGCCGTCCACGCCGGTCCGCGTCCGCACGAGGACCAGGCGGTGCTGGGCGAGATCCGCTCGGCGGTGAAGGGGCTGACGGCCCTGTCGTTCCGCTATGACGGCGGCAGCCAGCCGGGCCGCACCCGCACGGTGACGCCGCTGGGCATCCTGTTCGGCCGCAGCAACTACCTGGTGTCGCTGGAAGGCGGGAGCCCAAGGCCGCGCACCTTCCGCCTGGACCGGATGAGCGACGTCCTGGCCCTCGAAACGCCGGCCTCGCCGCCGGCCGACTTCTCGCTGCAGGCCTTCGCCGACGAGAGCTTCGGCATCTATCACGGCGACATCGAGGACGTGGTGCTGCGCATCAAGCCCGAGCGCGCCGAGGACGCGCTGCGCTGGCGCTTCCACTCCAACCAGGCGGTGGAGCAGGGGGCGGACGGCGTGGTGACCGTGCGGTTTCGGGCCAGCGGCATGCTGGAACTGGCCTGGCACCTGTTCACCTGGGGCGACGCGGTCGAGATCGTCTCGCCCCAGAGCCTGAAGACGATCATGGTCGAGGAACTGGAGAAGGCGCTGGCGGCGCATCGCGCGGGAGATCGGGGATGAGGGCGTTGGTCGTGGGCCTTGGCGCCCTGGCGGTCATGGCCGTCGCGCCCCTGGCCGAAGCGTCTGAAGGGGCGACGATCGGGCAGCAGTCCGTCCGGCGGTTCTTCGAGGCCGTGCGCGCCGATGACGAGGCCGCCTATGTCGGGGTGGCGCCGGAATTGGTCCTGATGTTCGCGGTCGACGCGGGGGCGCCTCTCGCCTTCGTCGACGCCAAGGCGACGTTCGGCGAATGCGCGCTTCTCGAGGTTTCGCGGGAAGAGGCCTTGCCGGCCATGGAGGATTTTCCGGCGCGGCTGAGCGCGGTCATGTCGCATGTGGCCTGCCCCGGGGAGGGCGGCGCGCGCGAGGAGCTGAAGGTCGAGTTCCTGTTGGCCGACGACAGGTTGGCGGGGGTCTCCATCGGCGACCTGCCGCCGGTCTGGAAGGGGCGTGCGAAGGGCGGCTGAGGCTTATTCCGCCACCAGCCTCAGCAGCGCCAGTTCCCGCGCCCGTTCCGACTTCGCCCGGCGCCTGGGCAGGGCGCTGGCCTCGAAGGCCTGCAGCACGCGAGGGTGGATGTAGGCGGCGCGGCAGACGGCGGGGGTGTTGCCCAGGAGGCCGGCCACGGCCTTGATGCAGAGGTTCAGCGCCTTCTTCGCTTCGGTCTTCGTGGCCGGGGCGGGTTGCAGGCTCAACGCCTCCAGCGCCGCCAGCGAGCCGTACCAGGTGCGGAAATCCTTGGCCGAGAAGTCCTCGCCCGCGACGGCGCGGATGTAGTCGTTGACGTCGTGGCTCTCGATCGCGCGGCGCTGGCCGTCCGTGTCGAGGTACTGGAAGAGGCGCTGGCCGCGCAGCTCCTGGCAGGCGCCGACGATGCGGGCCAGCCGTCTGTCGCGAAAGCCGGTGCGGTGGACCTTGCCGCTCTTGCCCTTGAACTCGAACACCGCGCCGCCGCCGGCCAGCTTGAGGTGGCGCTTCTGCATGGTGGTGAGGCCGAAGCTCTTGTTGGCCCTGGCGTACTCGTCGTTGCCGACCCGGATCAGGGTCAGCTCCAGCAGGCGCACGACGGCGGCCAGCACCTTCTCGCGCGGCAGGCCGCGACGGGCGAGGTCGGCCTCGACCCGCTTGCGCAGGCGGGGCAGGGCGCGGCCGAAGGCGGCCATGCGCTCGTACTTGCGGGCGTCGCGATCGGCCCGCCAGTCGGGGTGATAACGATACTGCTTGCGACCCTTCTGGTCGCGGCCGACCGCCTGGATGTGGCCGTTGGGATCGGGGCAGATCCAGACGCTCGTCCAGGCCGGCGGGACGACCAGGGCGCGGATGCGCTCCAGCGTGGCGGCGTCCTTCACCGCCTGGCCGTCGGCGTCGGCGTAGCGGAAGGCGCCCGGCGTTCCCAGGCGGGTCAGGCCCTGCTCCTGGTCGTTGACATAGGCCAGCAGGGTCTTTTCGGCGGCGGGGGTCTCGGCGGTGTCGCGGGCCATGGCGCTCACCGCGCGCCCAGAGGGGGAACAGGGGTGGAAAAATGCCGGGCCATTGCGTTCGCTCCCAACCTAATCCCGGCCAACGTGATAGAGGTCGGCTCCGTTCCGGGGAGCTTCGATGAACTACCGCCACGCCTTCCACGCCGGCAATTTCGCCGACCTGCAGAAGCACGCGATCCTGCTGGCCTTGCTGAAGGCGCTGACCGCCGACGAGTCGCCTCTGGCGGTGATCGACACCCACGCCGGCGCCGGGGCCTACGACCTGCGCGGCGACATGGCCCGGAAATCCAAGGAAGCCGACGCCGGCATCGGCCGCCTGCTGGCCGAGGGCGACGCCCCCGCGCCGTTCGCGCCGCTGCTCAAGGCGGTCGAGGAGCTGAACGTCGGCGACGCCGAGGCGCCGCTCTATCCGGGCTCGCCGCTGCTGATCGCCCGGTCCCTGCGCCGGAGCGACCGCTACGCCGCCTGCGAACTGCGCGACGACGACTTCGACCAGCTGCGCAAGGTGCTGGGCCCCTACGCCTTCGCCCAGGCGCTGCAGGCCGACGGCTACGCGACCGCCGAGGCCCGGGCCGGCCGCGGCGGGCGGACCTTCGTGCTGATCGACCCGCCGTTCGAGCGGCCCGACGACTACGCCCAGTGCGTGGCCACGGTGCGGGCCGTCCGCAAGGTCGATCCGGCGGCGGTGCTGGCGATCTGGACGCCGCTGAAGGATCTGGAGACCTTCGACGCCTTCATCCGCGCGCTGGAAAGCGTCACCGACGACGCGCTGGTCGCCGAACTTCGCCTGCGGCCGCTGAGGGACCCGATGAAGATGAACGGCAGCGCCATGGTGCTGGTCGGCGTCCCGGCGTCGATCGAGCCGCAGGTCAGCGAGATCACGAGCTTCCTGGCCGAGCGCCTGGGCGAACCGGGTGCGGCGGCCCGGGTCTGGCGCGCCTGATCCGG
>JASGDR010000615.1:0-7234 GCA_047607095.1 Caulobacter sp. | reverse complement strand
GCGGCGACGTAGGAGCCCTTGATCCCGCTGGTGGTGGCGTAGTGCCACCCTTCCACCGACCAGCCGGCGGATCCGCAGAAATTGCAGCCGGCATAGGATCGCCAGGTCACGGCCCAGCCGGTCTCGATGAAGCGGCTGGGCGCGATGGTGTCGAAGAACTGCAGGGATTCGGTCGCCAGATTGAATTCCCACTCGGGCTGCAACGCGCCCCGGCCGTCCCAAGACAGGCTCTCGTTGTAGGTCAGGCAATTGGCGCGGGAGAACATGCTCAGGCTCGTCGGTGCGGCCAGGGCGGGAAGCGGGGCGACCAGCAGGCAGGCCGCGAGACAGGGAACGCGCACAGCAATCTTTCTGATAATGATTCCTATGTGCATCTTATGCGCGGGAGGCGCGGCTCCGCAACCTCCGTGCGGCGCGTGACATGGCCAGGCCGAGCACGCGGCGGGCGGGCCCCGGGCTTCGACTTTCGCGCGGCCGCTTGGCCGGCCCGGCGCGGCGCCTAAAGCAGCTTCAGGAAAAGCACCCGGGCGGCGCCGTAGTCGCGCGTGTCCAGGGTTTCGAACGCTTCCAGCGTCGGGTCGGGCTCGCCCACGCCGCGCTCGAACACCACGATCGCGCCGGCGGCCAGCCAGCCGCCGGCGACCAGTTCGGAAAGCGCCTTCTCGCCCAGGCCCTTGGCGTAGGGCGGGTCCAGGAAGGCGATGTCGAAGGCCGGACCGGCGCTGGCCGGGCGGGGGCCGAGGTCGGTGGCGTCGCGGCGATGCACGCGGGTCTGACCGAACAGGCCGAAGGCGTCGATGTTCTGGCGGATGGCGCCGCGCGCGGCCTCGTCGGTCTCCACGAACAGGCAGTTCACCGCGCCGCGCGAAATGGCCTCCAGGCCCAGGGCTCCGGATCCGGCGAAGACGTCGATCACCCGCGCCCCGTGCAGTTCCGGCGCCCAGGCGGCGTGTTCGAGAATGTTGAACACGGCCTGGCGGGCGCGGTCGGAGGTCGGGCGGGTGTTGTCGCCCGGCGGGGTGGCGATGGCCTTGCCGCGGAACTGGCCGGAGACGATGCGCATCAGGCCGCGGCCTCTTCGGCCGGCTGCGCCGCCTCGTCCCGCGCCGCCTGCCGGCGCATGTAGCGGCCGCCGGCGATGAAGGCGGCCAGGGCCAGGGCCAGCAGCGCCAGGCCCCAGACGTTGTTGAGCGCGAAGAAGATCAGGCCGCACATCAGGCCGGGGGCGACGGCCACGCGCGCCAGGGTGAACAGGGCCTCGCCTCGGTGCACCTTGCCGGCCAGTTCGCCGGCGAAGGCCGCATAGCCCCAGACGGCCGACAGCGCGAAGCCGATCGCGGTCACTAGGCCCAGATAGACGACGGCGGCCTGGCCGCCGTGCTCCCAGAGCAGCTCGGTGACCAGCGGCAGCAGGCCGATCAGGCCCAGGACCGCCAGGTTCAGCACGTCGAGCACGCCATCGGCGGTCTTCAGCCGGGCGAAGATCCGCCGGTGGCTGATCCAGTAGACGCCGATCACCGCGAAGCTGACCGCGTAGGCCCACAGCTTGTGGCCCATCTGACCGAACAGGTCGGGGATGCCGGTCCAGTGCTCGGGCGGATGGATTTCGATGGCCAGGAGGGTGATGGCGATCGCGAACACCGCGTCCGAGAACAGCACCAGCCGGTGCAGGTGGGGGGCGCTTCCTTCGTGTCCGCCCGCGTTCGCCGTCTTGCTCATGAAACCCCCATATACAACGGCCGATGTGTGCCTTCATCGCCGCGCTACGGCAAGTCGCGGGCGCCGATCGCCCGAAAACCCTTTTCCTTCGCCTCGCGCCGCTCTAGCCAGGAGCAGGGGCTGTGCAAGGGGCGGCGGCGTGTTCGAAGACGTGAGAGGTTCGGCCTTCCTGGACGACCTGACGCCGGCCGACCGCCGCATCGGCCGCGTGCTGCTCACCTTGCCGGTCGGCGTCATCGCGGCCGCCCTGGCGGCGATCGTCGGGGCGCTGTTCGTCCTGGCCCTGTTCGCGGGCCTGGCGCCGGGCGGTCTCCAGACCGCCATGCTGCTGCTGGGGATGCTGCGCGAGCCGGACGCCGCGGCCGGCGGCCTGCTGGGCCTGCTTTTCGTCCTCTGCCTGCTGGCGGCCACCAACGGCGGCATGGCCGTGGCCTTCACCGCCGTCGCCGCCATGCTGCACGAGCGCGGCCTGAAGTCCTACCTGACCAGCGCGCCGACCTTCCGCTGGCGCCTGACCGTGGTGGGGCTCGTCCTGTTCGCCGTGACGCTGGGGCCGCTGCTGGCCGGCCTCGCCCAGCTGGATCCGCACCCGCCGGCCGCGCCGATCCTGACCCTGACGCCCGATTTCGACAGCCGCCTCGTCCACGCGGCGGGCGCGATCGGCCTGCTGCTGGTCGCCGCCGCCGCCGAGGAACTGGTGTTCCGCGGCTGGCTGCTGAAGCTGTCGGCCGCCTTCACCCACCGCACCTGGCTGGTGCTGGCCATCAACGGCCTGGTCTTTTCGGCCATCCATTTCGACCCCAATCCCGACGCCTTTCTGGTGCGGATGGTGTTGGGCGTGGGCCTGGCCTGGGCCGTCCTGCGCCTGGGCGGGATCGAGTTCTCGATCGGGGCCCACGCGGCCAACAACATCGTCATCCTGCTGTTCCTGCAGCCGATGAGCCTGGCGCCCGAACCGCTGCATCCGTTCCGCTGGGAGGTGGTTCCGATCGCCGCCGCGATGCTGGCGCTCTATGTCGGCCTGGTGGAGCTGGTGGCGCGCACGCCGAGGCTGTCGCGCTGGGCGGGCGTGGCGACGGCTTAGGGTTCCTCGGCCCACCGCAGCGGCGGCGCCTGGGCCTTCAGGGCCAGCATGGCCACGCGCAGGGCGTCCATGAAGCTCGTCCGTCGACCGGTCCAGGCCACGGGCTCGCCGACCAGAACCGCGCAGTTCAGCGGCACGGGCACGCTGGCCCCCTTGGGCAGCACGCGGCCGGCGCCCTGGATCCAGACCGGGATCACCGGCGCTTCGGGGAAGGCCTCGGCCAGGCGGGCGACGCCGCTCTTCAGCCGGCCCATCTCGTCGCTCTCGCCGTCGCCGCGCGTGCCTTCGGGAAACACCAGCACGATCTCGCCCGCCGCCAGGGCGGCGCGGGCCGGGGCCAGAACGTCCTCGCCCTCGGCCGGGCGCCGGCCGACCTTGCCGCGCGCCACCGGCACGATGCCGATCACGTGGCGCGAGAACCAGCCGATCACCGGATCGCGCAGGAAATAGTCGGCCGCCGCCACGGGCCGCAGCTTCGACACCGCCCGCGACGGGAAGACGGCCAGCATCAGCAGGGTGTCGACATGGCTGGCGTGGTTGGCGGCGATGATCGCCGGGCCCTTCAGCGGCAGGCGCTCGCGGCCGGCGACGTCGGCCCCCGTCATCAGCACCGCCAGCGGCCGGGCGACGAGCAGCAGCAGAAGAAAGCGGAGCAAGCGCACCTGGGAAGCCTAGCTCAGAACTTCTGCAGCCCGAACAGGGCCAGCAGGTGGAAATAGAGGGGCGCGGTGAAGGTCAGGCTGTCGGCGCGGTCCAGCACCCCGCCGTGGCCGGGTATGGCTTGCGAGGTGTCCTTCACCCCGATGTCGCGCTTGATGGCGCTCATGGTCACGTCGCCGGCGAAGCCCGCCGCCGGCAGCACGAAGGCGACGATGGCCAGGCCGGTCCCCTTCAGCGGCGTGAACACCGGACCGAGAAACCAGATCAGGGCGGCGGTGGTGATCCAGCCGCCGACGAAGCCTTCCCAGGTCTTGTTGGGGCTGACCTTGGGCAGGATCTTGCGACGGCCCAGGAGCTTGCCCCAGACATATTGGGCCACGTCGTTGAACTCGGTGGCCAGCAGCAGGAAGAACACGAGCCCCGCCGCGCCCGCCGGCAGCGGCTCGCTGTCGGGCACGCGCATCAGGAAGGCCACGACCCCCAGATTGTAGACGCAGGTGACCAGGCCCCAGTGGAAGGTGGCGGCGCTGGCCAGATAGCCGCGCGTCTGGCCGATCAGCGCCATCAGGGCGGGCAGGCCCAGGAAAACCCAGACCGGGATGAACACCAGGTAGAACATGTAGCGGTCGGCGACGATGAAGCCGTAGGCGGCGATCAGGCAGCCGTAGGCCGCCAGGATGGCCGGCCTGTCCTCCCGCCGCCGCACCGCCAGCGACAGGAACTCGCGCAGGGCCAGGAACGAGATGAAGGCGAAGACGGCGGTGGTCGCCTGCCAGCCCAGCAGCAGCGCCCCGGCCAGCAGGGCCACCATCCCCCACCACGAGGCGATGCGCAGCCGCAGTTCCTCGAACGACTTGCCGGGCTTCAGCAGGGGCAGGACGGCGGCGATGGCGCTGGCGACGCCCAGCAGGATCACCACGCCCGCCAGCCCGGCCAGCAGGGCGGGCGGCTTGGCGGCCAGGAAGGCCTGGGCCTGTCCAATCCAATCGGCGAAATCCATCGACGCTCCCGCTGGCTCGACCTTCGGTATAGCCTAGTTGCGCAGAGGCGTGGAACTTCCCGCCGCCGTCGTTCTTCCGGGAACGACGCCCCGCCGGAAAGCCGCCTGATGACCGATGCGCCCGACCTCGACAATCGCCGTCCCCTGAAGAGCCGCCGGACCGCCTGGGCCCAGGGCCTGGCCAGGGCGAGCGCCGGCAAGGGGATCAAGGCCGACGCGATCTCGGGCCTGGGCCTGGCCTTCGCGGGCCTCGGCGGAGCGCTGCTGGCGGCGAGCGGCGGAGTGGAGGGCTGGCCGCGCTCGGCCTGCCTGGTCGCGGCGATCGCCTGCATCCAGCTGCGCCTGGTCTGCAACCTGCTCGACGGCCTGGTGGCGGTGGAACATGGCCGGTCGAGCCCGTTCGGGCCGATCTGGAACGAGCTGCCCGACCGTATCGCCGACGTGCTGCTGCTGGCCGGGGCCGGTTACGGCGCGATGACCGCCGGCTTTTCGGGCGGCCCGGCCCTGGGCTGGCTCGCCGCCGTGCTGGCGGTGCTGACGGCCTATGTGCGCGAGCTCGGCCGAGGCCTGGGCTTCCCGGCCGACTTCTCGGGACCCCTGGCCAAGCCGCAACGGATGGCGGTGCTGACCGCGACCTGCGCCGTCGCCGCCTTCGAACCGCTGTGGCGTGGACGGGGCGAGGTGCTGGCCCTGGGCCTGGCGCTGATCGCCGCCGGAACCCTGGTCACCGTCGTGCGGCGAACCGCCAACTTGGCGACGCGGCTGGCGGAGAAGTGACGGGGTGTTGGAAACCTCGTCCTTCGACAGGCTCGGGACGGGGTTTCGAATGAGGCGCGGCGCCTGAAATGGTCCTCATCCTGAGCTTGCCGAAGGACGAGGACCGCGCAGCGGCCTACCGCTTCGAACCGCGCGGCGCCGGCTTGCCGCCGGTCGGGCGAGGACCCTTGCCGCCCGCGGGCTTTGCGGTGGTCGGACGAGTCGTTCCGGCATTGCCACGCGCCGCGCCAGCCGGACCCTTGGCCCCGAGGCTCTTTCCAAGCGGACCCTTCGCCGCGCCGGGGCGGGCCGCCGGCGGCTTGCCGCGCGGCGGGGCCTTGTCGACGAACTTGGTCTCCAGGGATTTCGGCTTGTGGCTCTTGGCCTTGTGGCCGTCGGTGCGGATCTTGGCCTTGGCCCAGCCGGCCTTGTAGACCTTCTTGGGCTCCTCGACCTTGGGCGTGGCGATCTGCGGGGCGCGGCCCGAGGGGGCGCGGCGCTGGATTTCGCCGCCGCGCGGACGCTCGCCGTCCTTGGCGACGCCGGGGGCGTAGAGCGGATCGGCGACGCCGACGAACTGCGGCCGGTCGCCGGTCGGCATGTTCTCTTCGGCGATGACGCCTTCGAGCAGTTCGCGGATCACCCGGGGGCCGACTTCCTCGACCTGGCCGGCCTGCAGCGTGCCCAGGGCGAACGGGCCGTAGGACAGGCGGATCAGGCGGTTGACCTTCAGGCCCACCGACTCCAGCACCTTGCGGACCTCGCGGTTCTTGCCTTCGGTCAGCGTGACCGTGATCCAGACGTTGCGGCCGCCGCCGGCCTTTTCCTGGACCTTGTCGAGCTTGGCCTCGATCGGGCCGTAGCGGACGCCGTCGATGGTCCGGCCGTTCTTCAGCTTGTCGAGGGTCTCCTGGGTGGCGTGGCCGAAGGCGCGGGCGCGATAGCGGCGGGTCCAGGCGTTCTGCGGCATCTCCAGGGCGCGCGACAGCTCGCCGTCGTTGGTCAGCAGCAGCAGGCCTTCGGAGTTCAGGTCGAGGCGGCCGACCGAGATCAGTCGCGGCAGGCCGTGGGGCAGGGCGCCGAACACGGTGGGGCGGCCGCCCGGGTCGTTGTGGGTCGTCACCAGGCCCGTGGGCTTGTGATAGCGGAACAGGCGGGTCTGCTGCCGGTCCTCGACCAGCTTGCCGTCGACGGTCAGCAGGTCGCCGGGGAACACGCGCACGGCCGGGGTGGTCAGCACCTGGCCGTTCAGCACCACCTTGCCGGCCTCGATCAGCCGCTCGACCTCGCGCCGCGAGGCCACGCCCGCGCGGGCCAGGGCCTTGGCGACGCGCTCGCCGCCCTCGGCGTCGGCGTCATGTTCGACGGCGTCGTGCAGGGCGGGCTGGTACTTGTCGGTCATGCTCATGTTCCTTCGATGGGAGAGGCGCATCTCACGATGGGCGTTGAAGAAATCTCATGGCGCCGAACGCATGAGGGATCAAGGCGCGTTGACAGGCAGAAAGTTATGAAACAGTATATAACTTACATAACGGGAGATCGATCGTGAAATACGAACCGCTCAAGCGTCATCTCGAAGCCGCCTTCGGTGTCGAGCAACTGCGTATGGCCTTCGACGAGATCGAGGCCGTACTGGGCTTTTCGCTGCCGCGATCGGCGCGCGAGCATCAGGCCTGGTGGTCCAACACCCGCATCGGCCACACTCACGCCGCCGCATGGCTCGACGCCGGCTGGAAGACCGCGGCTCTGGACCTCGCCGGTCGCCGGGTGACCTTTGTGCGCGAGGCCGCGCGGGGTGTCGCCGAGGGCGCGACGCCGTTTCGCCATCGCGACGAGACGCTGGTGGTGCCGCTGGACCTTCTGACCCCCGCCGCGCTGCAGATGCTCGACCGTGAGGCCCACCGGTCGAACAGCGACCGGGGGGCGGCCGCCGCCGGCTTGCTGAACCACTTGGCGGTCGATCGCAAACGCGCCCTGCTGGACGACTTGGCCCAGCCGACGCCGGCCGCCGCAAT
>JASGDR010000614.1:0-3345 GCA_047607095.1 Caulobacter sp. | reverse complement strand
CTCACACATCCGGGCGAGGCCCGGACGCCCCGCGCCCTCTCCATCAGCTCAGCGGATTTCCGCGTGAGGCCGAGACGCCGTGCGTCCTTCGAGGCTCGCCTTTCGGCTCGCACCTCAGGATGGGGAATTCAGTGCGCAGAGGTCCTCATCCTGAGGCGTCCGCGCGGCGGGCCTCGAAGGACGCACCGCGCTTCGGCGGGCCCTCCAGGGAGCTGTCGCGGCCGCGCCCGCCGAAGCCGCTTGACTCTTAGTCTTTTGGCTAATTAGTCTTCTGGCTCATGAACGAGGTGTTCAAGGCCCTGTCGCATCCCGCCCGCCGCCGCATGGTCGCCATGCTGCGCGACGGGCCGCTGGCCTCGGGCGAGATCGCCTCGCGGTTCGACATGGCCTGGCCGACCGTCACCGCCCACCTGGCGGCGCTGAAGGCCGCGGGCCTGGTCGAGGCCGAGAAGGACGGGGCCTCGGTCCGCTACCGCCTCGTGATCTCGGCGGTCGAGGAGGCGGTGGCCTTCATGATGGATCTGATGGGAACGGGCGAGGCGACCGCCGCGCCGCTGGAATCGGAGAACAAGGCATGAGCAGCGAGCATCCGCGCGGCCTGACGTCGCTGGACGGCGTCTCGATCCTGGTCACGGCGGCGATCGGCGCGGCGGCCCTGGCCGTCTGGCGCCTGGGACCGCCCGGCCCGATGCCGATGCATTTCGACCTGGCCGGCCGGGTCGACCGCTGGGGCGACCGGGGCGAGATGGCCCTGGCCGTCGGCTTCGTCGGCCTGGTCGCCGGCGGCGTCGCGATCCTGTGCGCGGTGCTGGAGCGCCAGGCCAAGGATCCGCCGGCCGAGCGCTTCACCAATCGCCTCGGGCGGATCGTCGGCCTGGCCGTCCCGGCCTTCGTGGCGGCCCTGCTGACCGGCGTGGCCTTCGACCTCTTGCCGCGCGTCGGCGGTCGGGACCTGTTTCTGAGGCTGATGATGGGCGGCATGGCCGTGCTGTTCCTGGGACTGGGCGCCTTCGTCGGCCGGGTGAAGCCCAACCCCGTGGTCGGCGTGCGCACCTACTGGGCTCTGCGCAGCCGGCTGGCCTGGGACAAGTCCAACCGCCTGGCCGGACGGCTGCTGAGCCTGACCGGCCTGCTCGGCCTGGTCGCCGCGCCCATCGCCCCGCAGCCGGTCGGGTTTCACGCGATGATGATCGGCGTCGTCGCCTCGGGCCTGGCCGCCGGCGTCGAAAGCTGGCGGGTCTGGCGCACCGATCCCGAGCGCGCCTGACGGTCCCGCCCGAGGGCGCTCGCCCGTCCCGCGTTAAACCGCGTTCATCTCTCGTCAATCTTGTCGCGTGTTTGGTCGGCGTGAGCTATGACACCGCCACGCGGGCGGGGTTGCACGAGACCTAGGGTTACAGATGGCTAACGGCGCCTTCGGCGGGAACAAGCCGGCGAAGACTTCACGCACGCCCCTCCAGGCGGTGCTGTACTGGACGGCGGTGCTGGGCGTGTGGGGGCTGATCTTCGTGGTCACCTTCTTCGCGGTGTTCGCGCGCGACCTGCCCGACACCTCCAAGCTGTACGACGTGACCCGTCAGCCCTCGATCAACTATCTCGACCGCTCGGGCGCGCTTCTGGCCGTGCGCGGCAGCCAGTACGCGCCGCCGGTCGACATCGACGCCCTGCCCGAATACGTGCCGGCCGCCTTCGTCGCCATCGAGGACCGCCAGTTCTACCACCACTTCGGGTTCAACCCGTGGGGCATCGGCCGCTCGCTGATCTGGAACCTGACCCACGAGGGCGGTCCCCAGCGCGGCGGCTCGACCATCACCCAGCAGCTGGCCCGCAACCTGTTCCTCAGCCCGGCCCAGAACTACAAGCGCAAGGCCCAGGAGCTGATCCTGGCCGTCTGGCTGGAGCTGAAGTTCAGCAAGAAGCAGATCCTGGCTCTGTATATGAACCGGGTCTATTTCGGCGCCGGCGCCTACGGCATCGAGGCCGCCTCGCAGCGCTACTTCAACAAGCCCGCCTCGCAGCTGACGATCGGTGAATCGGCCCTGCTGGCCGGCATGATGAAGGGCCCGGCCCGCTATTCCCCGGTCAGCGCCAGCGAGCGCGCCGCCCGCCGCGCCACCGTCGTGCTCGACGAGATGGTGCGCATCAAGGCCATCACCCCCGAGCAGCGCGACGAGGCCTTCAAGACCCCGGTGCAGGTCTCCGCCACCCTGGCCAACCAGCGCGCCCAGTATTTCACCGACTATGTCGACGCCCAGGTGCGCTCGCTGGTCGGCGAACCGACCGAAGACCTGGTCGTCGAGACCACGCTCGATTTGCCGATCCAGGTCGCGGCCGAGCGCGCCGTGCAGCTGGGCGTCGAGGGCCACCTGAAGCAGGGCGTGCAGCAGGCCGCCCTGGTCGCCATCGACGGCGAGGGCCGCATCCGCGCCTATGTCGGCGGCGAGGACTACGGCGAAAGCCAGTTCGACCGCGCCACCAGCGCCCGCCGCCAGGCCGGCTCGGCCTTCAAGCCGTTCGTCTACCTCACCGCCATGGACCAGGGCCGCAACCCGTCGGTCATGGTGGTCGACGAGCCGGTGAAGATCGGCAACTGGGAGCCGAAGAACTACACCAACACCTTCCTGGGTCCGATGACCCTGCAGACGGCCCTGGCCCAGTCGATCAACACGGTCGCCGCCCGCCTGGCCAACGAGGTGGGCACCAGCAACGTCGCGGCCACGGCCCGGCGCTTGGGGATCACCAGCAAGATCCAGCTCGACCCGTCGATGGCCCTGGGCGCCGTCGAGGTCAGCCCGCTGGAGATGGCCCAGGCCTACGCCCCGTTCGCCAACGGCGGCTTCCTGGCCAAGGGCTACGGCATCGAGCGCATCCGCACCGCCTCGGGCAAGGTTCTCTACGACCACAGCGTCGACAAGCAGCCGCGCTCGTCGGTGATCGGCTCGCCGTCGCTGCAGTACATGAACCAGATGATGCGCCAGGTGGTGAACGGCGGCACCGGCGGCCGCGCCAAGGTCGCCGGCTACGACATCGCCGGCAAGACCGGCACCACCAGCGACTACAAGGACGCCTGGTTCGTCGGCTACACCGGCGGCTTCGTGGCCGCGGTCTGGACCGGCAAGGACGACAACACCCCCATGAAGCGGGTCAGCGGCGCCGGTCCGCCGGCCGAGATCTGGAAGGTGTTCATGAGCTCGGCCCTGCCGCGCCTGAAGGCCACCCCGATCCCCGGCGGCGTCGCCGAGGCGCCTGCTCCGACCAGCGACCCGATCGGCGATCTTCTGAACGCCGGCGAGGCCCCCGCGGCCGAGCCCGGCGCGACCCCGCCCCCGGCGGCCGGCCAGCCGG
>JASGDR010000613.1:0-6068 GCA_047607095.1 Caulobacter sp. | reverse complement strand
CTGGCGGGCCTGGCGCGGACAGGCGGAACGGAGGGCTGGGCCGACGGCCTGGAGGGCCTCTATTACGGCGCCGAGCCGATGGGCGAGCGGGAGGCCGAGGCCCTAGCCCACGTGTTCGGCCGCCGTCCCGCTCCGCTCTACCAGGCCACCGAGGGCTTCCTGGGGGCGCCCTGCCGCCTGGGAACCCTACACCTCAACGAGGAGAACCTGATCGTCGAGCGCGATCCCCTGCCCGGCCAGGCGCGCTTTCGCCCGATCGTCACCGACCTGCGCCGCACGGCCCAGCCGATGGTGCGCGTGCGGCTGGACGACCTGATCGAGCCCGCACCGCCCTGCCCCTGCGGTTCGCCGCGGCTGGCGATCCGGCCGGTGGAAGGGCGCGTCGGCGACGTCTGGCGGCGGGGCGAGGCGATGATCTTCCCGCGCGAAGTCGAGGCGGCGCTGGAGGCTGCGTTGCCGCCCCTGGCGTCGTGGCGGGCGGAGGCTTCGCCGGGCTGGGTTCGCGTGCTGGTCGCCGACCCGGCGCACCTCGAACCGGCGCTCGCCGCGATCGACGCGCTGACGGCGGCGCGGGGCGTGGATCAGCCCGTGGAGGCCGAGGTTTCCGACGCGGTCGAGACGCGGCCCAAGCGGCGGCGCGTAAGGTGGCGGCCGTGAGCGGCGCGCCGCTGGTCCTGATAACCGGCGCCAGGGCCCCGGCGGCGCTGGATCTGGCGCGGGCGTTCCGGGCGGCGGGCGTGCGCGTGCGCATGGCCGACTGCGGCCCCAGCCGGGCGGCGCGGCTTTCCAAGGCGCCCGAGGCCGTGCACGCCTACGCCTCGCCCGTGACGCGGCCGGAGGCCTTCGCCCAGGACGTCGAGGATCTGGTCGATGCGCTGGCCCCGAGCCTGGTCGTGCCGACCTGCGAGGAGGTGTTCCATCTGGCCGCCCTGGCCGAGCGCCGTCCGACCCTGGCCGCCACCCTGTTCGCCCCGCCCCTGGCACGGCTGAGAACGCTGCATTCCAAGCGGCTGTTCGCGCAGGCCTGCCTGGCCGAGGCGCTGCCCGTCCCGCGCACCTGGAGCCTGACGGGGCCGGAGGATCTCGCTGACCTGCCGCCGGCGGGCGAACTGGTGCTGAAGCCGGAATATTCCCGCTTCGGCGTGCACGCCCTGATCCGGCCGGCGGCGCGGCAGGTCGCGGACCTGCCGATATCGCCCGAGCGGCCGTGGGTGGCGCAGGCCTTCGTCGCCGGGACCGAGGTCTCGTTCTACGCCGTGGCGCGCGGCGGACGGCTGGCGGCCTTCTGCGCCTACGGCTCGGCCTGGCGCGACCGGGGCGGCGCCAGCTACGCGTTCGCCACGCCGCCGGACATGGCGATCGGCGCCCTGCGGGGCCTGGCCGAGCGGCTGGCCGAACGCCTGGTCGGCGACGGCCAGTTCGCTTGCGACGTCATCATGGACGCCGAGGGCGCGCCGTGGCTGCTGGAGTGCAATCCACGCGCGACCAGCGGCGTCCACCTGTTCCAGCGCGACGCGGCGTTCGGCCGGGCCTTGCTGGCGGACGGGCCACTCGTCGAGCCGGGCGCCCCGCCGCCGCTGCACGTGGCCCCGGCGCTGTGGCTGCTGGGACTGCCCGCCGCTCTGCGGGAGCGGCGCCTGGCCGACTGGAACATCCTGCGCCGCGACGGACGCGACGTGCTGACCGCGCCGGGCGACCGGGCGCCGCTAGTCGGGGCCTTGATCGACAGCGCGGCCTTCGGCCTGAAGGCCCTGGCGACCGGCCGGTCGCTGGCGGCGGCCATGACGGCCGATATCGAATGGAACGGAGACCCCGCGTGAACGCCGTGCGGGTCGCGGCCGTCGACGATCCGGCGCTCGACTGGGGCGATCCGGCGGTGGAGCTCTATGCGCAAGCGCTCGCGGCGCTGGGGCCGGAGGGCGCGCTGCAGAACGCCCGCTTCGACCTGGCCGCGCTGCAGCTGCGCGATCGGGCGTTGCCCCTGGTCGTCCCGCAAGGGCGGCAGGACTGCTGGCTGACGGCGCCGACCGTCACCTACGGCCGTACGCTGCGCGAGGAGGTCGACCGCGAACTAAGGGGAGCCCAGGCTCTGGCGGCCAAGGTCGCGTCCCGGCTGGCCGAGGGCCTGCTGCGCGTCGCCCGGGCCGACCACGCCGTCCTCGTGAACCACCTGCTGTTCTCGACCAGCCTGCACGGCGGCTGGGACGGCGCCGATCTCGACGAGGCGCTGGCGGCCCTACGGGGGGCCTATCCGGATCGGGCGATCGTCTGGCGCAGCCTGAACGCGGCGGATCACGCGGAGCTGCTGGCCAAGATGCGGGCGGCCGGCGGGCGGCGGCTGCTGAGCCGGCTGATCTGGCGTCTGCCCGATCCCGCGCGGCAATGGGCCCCGCGCCGCGACGTGCGGCGCGATCTGGTCCTGGCGCGGGCCGGGGGCTTCACGATCGAGACCGACGCCAGGCCGACGCCGGACGAGATCGAACGGCTGCTGGCGCTCTACTCGGACGTCTATATCGCCAAATATTCGCGAACCAATCCGCGCTATACGGCGGCCGCCCTGGCCGCGGCGGTCGCGTCGGGCGTGCTGCATCTTTCGCTGGTGCGCGCCGCTTCGGGCGAGATCGTCGCCTTCGCGGCCGACCAGATCCGCGGCGGCGAGCTGGCCACGCCCATGCTTGGCCACGACCGCGCCCGGCCCGAGGC
The DNA here is from genome assembly GCA_047607095.1 of Caulobacter sp. Classification (GTDB taxonomy): domain Bacteria; phylum Pseudomonadota; class Alphaproteobacteria; order Caulobacterales; family Caulobacteraceae; genus Caulobacter. The sequence goes on along the minus strand of JASGDR010000613.1, from coordinate 3,365 downwards.
GCAGGGCCTGTTTCGCATCGCCATGGCGCTGTCGGTGAGGCGCGCCGCCGACGCGGGCCTGGCGGTCAACTGTTCGGCCGGCGCGGCGGCCTTCAAGCGCCACCGGGGCGCGACGCCCGCGCTGGAGCACCAGATGGTGTTCGACGACCATCTTCCTCCCTGGCGGCGGGCGGGCTACGCCTTGCTCGCCAAGGCCCTCGACGCCCTGACCCCGACCCTGGAAAGGATCGCCGCCGGATGACGCCCTTCCCCGCCGGCCTGACCCGAACCTGGCTGCCCGTCTGCCTGTCGCGCGAGCTGAAGGCCAAGCCGCTGGCGCGAAAGCTGGCCGGGGTTCCGCTGGTGCTGTTCCGCGACGCCTCGGGCGCGGCGGCGGCGCTGGAGGACCGCTGCCCGCACCGCAACTACCCGCTGTCGGACGGCAAGATGGTCGACGGCGCGATCCGCTGTTCCTATCACGGCTGGCGGTTCGACGGCGGGGGCGCCTGTGTCGAGATCCCCGGGGCGGGCGACGGCGCCTGTTCGGACCGGCCGAACGAAAGGCTCGGCGCGAAGCGGATTGAGCTGGTCGAGCGGTACGGGGCCGTGTTCGTGCGGCTGGAGGCCGATCCCGGCGCTCCCGACCTCGTGCTGCCGCCGCTGCTGGGCGACCCGAACCACGATCATTTCTGGTGGAGCCAGCCGCCGTGGAAGGCCCGCGCGCTGGACGCGCTGGAGAACATTCTCGACCCGTTCCACACCAACTTCGTCCACGACGGCCTGATCCGCGTGAGCGGAAAGCGCCAGGCCGTGCGCCAGACCGTGGTCCAGCACGCCGACGGGGTGGAGGTGGTCTACGAGCAGGACGAACCCGACCGGGGGTGGATGTCGCGCCTGCTCGAGGGCGACCGCCAGCGCAGCGTCGGCCGCTACTATCCGCCGGTGGTGTTTCAGGGACGCTGGGAAAAGAAGGACCGGCTGACCCTTTGCGCCACGGCCTTCTTCGTGCCCGAGACGCAGGACCGCTTCCGCGGCTTCGGCTGCTGGACGACGCCGAAGGGCCGCGCGCCGGCCTGGCTGAAGCGCCAGGCGATCATGGCCTTCGTACGCCCGGTCGCGGCCCAGGACCGTCGCGCGCTGGAGCGGCAGCACGCGACCATCGCCGCTTTCGGCGGCCCGAGGTTCAAGTCCGGCCCCACCGACCGCGTGACCGCGCCCCTGACCCGCCTCTACCAGGGCGAGACGCTGGAGCCTTCGGTGGACGGTCCCAACACCATCTGGCTGTAGCGCCGTCGCGCGCAATAATAACCTCGGGATACGGCGTCGTTCCGCGCCGACCATAAATGCTCTTGAGATTTATTATCAATATTCGAGACCGACTCGCCGCGCGCTTGGTTGGCGACGTCTATCGCGGCGATAGGAACAATCAATTTTACCTATCGACGGATGAGGGCTTGGACTAGGCGCGTCGGGGTCGGGTCGTAAGGCAAAAGCCAGCGGAGGAAGACAACGATGGATGGGAACGTCGAGGTCAAAGGCCAGTGCCCGATGGGGCATGGCCACGGCAGGGGCAATCGGGACTGGTGGCCCCAGAGCCTTCGTCTCGAGGGGCTCAACCAGCATTCGCCGCGATCAAATCCGATGGGCGAGGCGTTCGACTACGCCGAGGCGTTCAAGACCCTCGATCTGGACGCCGTGGTCGCCGACCTGCACGCCCTGATGACCGACAGCCAGGACTGGTGGCCGGCCGACTTCGGGCACTATGGCGGCCTCTTCATCCGCCTGGCCTGGCACAGCGCCGGCACCTATCGGATCACCGACGGCCGCGGCGGGGCCGGCGGCGGCCAGCAGCGGTTCGCGCCGCTCAACAGCTGGCCCGACAACGCCAATCTCGACAAGGCCCGACGCCTGCTGTGGCCGATCAAGCAGAAGTACGGCGCCAAGCTGTCTTGGGCCGACCTCTACGTGCTGGTCGGCAACGTCGCGCTGGAGTCCATGGGCTTCAAGACCTTCGGCTTCGGCGGCGGCCGCGCCGACCAGTGGGAGCCCGAGGAGCTCTACTGGGGGCCCGAGGGCTCGTGGCTCGGCGACGAGCGCTATAGCGGCGAGCGGCAGCTGCATCCGGCCCTGGGCGCGGTGCAGATGGGCCTGATCTACGTCAATCCGGAGGGCCCCAACGGCAATCCCGACCCGAAGGCCGCCGCGCACGACATTCGCGACACCTTCGCCCGCATGGCCATGAACGACGAGGAGACCGTCGCCCTGGTCGCCGGCGGCCACAGCTTCGGCAAGACCCACGGCGCGGGGGATCCCTCGCTGGTGGGCGTCGAGCCCGAGGGCGGCGAGATCGAGTCCCAAGGCCTGGGCTGGACCAGCAAGTACGGCACGGGGATCGGCGCCGACGCCATCACCGGCGGCCCCGAGGTGATCTGGACCCAGACGCCGACGAAGTGGAGCAACCTCTTCTTCGAGAACCTCTTCAAGTTCGAGTGGGAGCTGCACGAAAGCCCGGCCGGCGCCAAGCAGTGGCGGGCCAAGGACGCCCCGGCCGACATTCCCGACGCCTATGACGGGACGAAGACGCACGTGCCGCGGATGCTGACCACGGACCTCGCCCTGCGGTTCGACCCGGAATACGAGAAGATCTCGCGCCGGTTCCTGGAGCACCCGGACCAGTTCGCCGACGCCTTCGCGCGGGCCTGGTTCAAGCTGACCCATCGCGACATGGGGCCCAAGCAGCGCTATCTGGGCAAGCTCGTGCCCGAGGAGACCCTGATCTGGCAGGACCCGATCCCCGAGGTCGACCACCCGCTGGCCGACGCTTCGGACCTCGCGGCCTTGAAGCAGAAGGTCCTGGCCTCGGGCCTTTCGGTGGCCGAGCTGGTCTCGACGGCCTGGGCCTCGGCCTCGACCTGGCGCGGGTCGGACAAGCGCGGCGGCGCCAACGGCGCGCGCATTCGCCTGGCCCCGCAGAAGGATTGGGAGGTCAACGACCCGCCGACCCTGGCCAAGGTTCTGGGCGTGCTGGAGGGGATCAAGCAGGACTTCGACGCCGCCGGCGGCGGCAAGAAGATCTCGTTGGCCGACCTGATCGTGCTGGGCGGCGCGGCGGCGGTCGAGAAGGCCGCCAAGGACGCCGGAACCCCGGTCGAGGTTCCGTTCGCCCCGGGTCGCGCGGACGCCGGCGCCGAGCAGACCGACGCCGACTCCTTCGCGCCGCTGGAGCCGCTTTCGGACGGCTTTAGGAACTATCGCCGGGGCGGCGAGCAGTTCATGGCCCCCGAAGAGGCCCTGGTCGACCGGGCGCAGTTGCTGCGTCTCTCGGGACCGGAGCTGACGGTGCTGGTCGGCGGGCTGCGGGTGCTGGGCGCCAACGCCGGCGATAG
>JASGDR010000612.1:0-3499 GCA_047607095.1 Caulobacter sp. | reverse complement strand
GCGAAGGACGCGGCCGCTTAAGGCGGATCGACGGTCAGGCCCGGCGCGTGATCCTCGTCCTTCGACAAGCTCAGGATGAGGATCATTTACAGGCCCGGGCAGCGGAAAAACCTCATCCTGAGCTTGTCGAAGGACGAGGTTTTCGTCTCAGGCCCAGGATGCCGATAGCCTTTTAAGCCGCCTCCACCCCGAACTGCAGCCGGGCCAGGCGGGCGTAGAGGCCGCCGCGGGCGACCAGTTCGGCGTGGGCGCCTTCCTCGACCACGCGTCCCTCGTCCATGACCACGATGCGGTCGGCCTGCAGCACCGTGGCCAGGCGGTGGGCGATGACCAGGGTCGTGCGCCCGTTCATGGCCGCGTCCAGGGCCTGCTGCACCAGGCGCTCGTTCTCGGCGTCCAGCGCGCTGGTGGCCTCGTCGAGCAGCAGGATCGGGGCCTGGCGCACCAGGGCGCGGGCGATGGCCAGGCGCTGGCGCTGGCCGCCCGACAGGGTCTTGGCGCGCTCGCCCACCGGCGTGTCGAAGCCCTGGGGCAGGGCGCTGATGAAGCCGGTGGCCTGGGCCGCGTCGGCGGCGGCGCGGGCCTCCTCTTCCGTGGCGTCCTCGCGGCCGAAGCGGATGTTGTCCATGGCCGAGCCCGAGAACAGCGGCGAATCCTGGGCCACCAGAGCCATGGCCGCGCGCACCTCCGCCGGATCGGCGTCGCGCAGGTCGACGCCGTCCAGGCGCACCGCGCCGTCCTGCGGGTCGTAGAAGCGCAGCAGCAGGCGCAGGACGGTGCTCTTGCCCGCGCCCGAGGGGCCGACCAGGGCCACGGTCTCGCCGGGCTTCACGGTCAGGGAGAAGCCGTTGAGGGCCGGAAGGTCCGGGCGGCCCGGATAGGCGAAGGCCACGTTCTCGAACGCGATCTCGCCGCGCACGGGCGCGGGCAGGGTCCTGGGCGCTTCCGGCGGGGCGATGCCCGGGCGGGCGTTCAGCAGGTCGGAGATGCGGTCCATGGCCCCGGAGGCCTTCTGCACGTCGCCCCACACCTCGCCCAGCGCGCCGACCGAGCCGGCGGCCATCACCGCCAGCATGGCGAACTGGGCCAGGGTGCCCGGGGTCATCTCGCCCGACAGCACCAGCTGGGCGCCGAACCACAGCAGCAGGGTGACGCCGCCGAAGGCCAGGGTGATGACCACGGCGGTCATCAGGGCCCGGGCGCCGATCCGGCGCACCGAGGCCGTGTAGGCGCTCTCGACGGCCGAGCCGAAGCGGCGGTCGGCCTCGCCCTCGCGCACGAAGGCCTGGACGGTGTCCAGCGCGTCCAGGCTCTCGCCGGCGTAGCCCACCGCGTCGGCGAAGCGGTCCTGGGCGGTCGCGGAAAGCTTGCGCACGTTACGGCCCATCAGGAACATCGGGGCCAGCACCACCGGCACCATCAGCACGATGAAGCCCGCCAGCTTGGGGCTGACCACGGCCATGTAGCCCAGGCCGCCGACCAGGCTGAGGGTGTTGCGCAGGGCGATCGAGGCCGAGGCCCCGACCAGCTGGTCGATCAGCGAGACGTCGGCGGTCATCCGCGACAGCACCTCGCCGGTGCGGGTCTTGAGGAAATAGGCCGGGTCCAGCGTCAGGACGTGGCCATAGAGCGTGCGACGCAGGTCGGCGACCACGCGCTCGCCCAGGCGCGTGACGAAGAAGAACCGGGCCGCCGTGGCCACGGCCAGCACCAGGGCCACCGCGCCCAGGGTCAGGAAGGCGGTGTTGACCGCGTTCTCGGCGCCGCGCGCGAATCCCTTGTCGATCACCCCCTTGAAGGCGGCGGTCAGGCCCAGGGTCGCGCCGGTCGAGAACAGCAGGCAGAAGCCGGCGGCCAGGGCGTCGCCCACGTGGCGGCGCACGAAGGGCAGCAGGTGGGCGAGCGGCCGGATATCCTTGCGGCGCGGGCGGCGGGCCGCCGATTCCGACAGGCTCTGGGCCAGTTCGGCCCCGGCGCCGGGGCGGCCTTCGGTCGAAATCTCGCCGCCGTTCACGTCGCTCATCAACAGGGTCCTTGCCAAAAACGCGCGGGTTCTTTATAGCCGCGCGTCTTCGAGGGCCACCCCGCACGGCGGCCGTCACTCACATTCACGCCGCCCTCAAGTCGGTTGGACCGCCCGATGAAACAAGACATTCACCCCGACTATCACTTCATCACCGTCACCCTGACCGACGGTTCGAGCTACCAAACCCGCTCGACCTACGGCAAGGAAGGCGCGAACCTCGCGCTCGACATCGACCCGCGCACCCACCCGGCGTGGACGGGCGGCAACGCCCAGCTGATGGACCGTGGCGGCCGCGTCTCGCGCTTCAACGCCAAGTTCGCCGGTTTCACCGCGAAGAAGGCCTAAAGCCTCGAAGTCTCGCCGTAAGGGCGACGAAAAGCCGGCTCCGCGTTCGCGGGCCGGCTTTTTCTGTTTCCGGGCCTGGGTTTTCGCGGCGGCGTTCAGCGCCTGATCGGGATGAAAGCCGTCGCCAGGATCTGCACCTGCTCCAGGTCCGGGCCCGGGTTCTGCACGACGCTGACGATCAGCAGGAAGTTCGACTTGGCGCGGTTGCGGTGCTCCGTGGTGACCACGTCGGCGCGGGTCTGTTCGCTGGTGCGCTCCCAATGCTCGGCGAAGGCCGGAGAGGCCAGCACGGCCTCGACGCCCGGCCCCACCTTCCCCTTGCCGCCGCCCGTGAGGTGGCAGACGGGCAGCACGTCCGACACCACGATCGTGTAGGCGGCGTCGGCCCCCGCCGTGATCCGCCAGTAGTGGTTGGCCTGCCGCAGCTGGGGCGGGGGGAGAAGAAGCTCGTCGACCTCGTCCAGCGCGCTCAGGCGATCGCCCAGGCCCACGGCGGCCTCGAACGGCGCGGGACCGTCGATCCAGGTCTCGGGGTCCAGCACCCAGGTCTCGCAGGCCTTCAGGGCGCCGGCGAAGCCGCTCTCCGCGGCCGAGGGGGCGGCCGAGGGGGCGGCCGACGGGGCGTTGGGCGGGGGCTCGGCGCGAGCCGGCGCGGCGACGAGAGCGAGGGCGGCCAGGATGGGGAACAGACGCATGATCCCTGCCTAGAACCTGCCGCGCCGCGAGGAAAGCCGAAGATCGTGGCCAGGTTGTCCCCCGCCCCAATTCCTTCCCTCGCGATGGGGAAGGGGGCAGGCAGACTCTGCTCCCTCTCCCGCAAAATCCCCGCGAAGGCTGGGGGCAGGCTTTATTGCTCCCCCACTCCCGCCTCCCTCGCCCTCGTGGCGAGGGTCCATGCCGGCGACCGCTCAGACCTGGGCCCTCCTCGAAAGGTCCGAGCAGGCTGAACGATGGATCCTGGGCACAAGGCCCAGGAAGGCGATTTGGGTTGGGCTGACGGGGATAGACGCAGCTCCATCCCCGGCTAGTGAACAAAAGAAACAAGCAAAATCAGTCGCTTGCAACTTTATCACCCAAACTTATCAGACGCGCTCGAACCACCCCCATAATCAAGTGATCCCAGCCACG
>JASGDR010000611.1:0-18210 GCA_047607095.1 Caulobacter sp. | reverse complement strand
CTGTGCGCGGGCGCCGAGGTGGTCGTGCTGCGCGGACCGCGTCCGGCCGTCCTGCCGGCGGCCTGCCGCGACGCCGTCGTGCTGGCCGGCGAGGATTTCGCCGCGGGCGGTTCGGCCGAGCTCTGGCGCCGCCGCGACGGCTGGTGGATCGTCTGGGCCCAGCCCCTGCGCGGGCGGCGGCCATGGGTGACGGCTGCTGACAGAATTGCGCAAGAAACGGGCGGATAGTCGCGGCCGACCGGTGTAGCCGGCTCCGCCTGTTCGCATTTCGAGGACCACCGATGACCACCGACACCAGCCCCTTCGCCGAAACCTTCTCGTCCAGGCGCGCGGCCTTCCGGGCCTTGCACCGGGAAGGCTTCTTCGTGCTGCCCAATCCGTGGGACGCCGGCGGCGCGGTGCGGCTGCGGAAGCTCGGCTTCAAGGCTCTGGCCTCGACCAGCGCCGGCATGGCCTGGTCCTGGGGGCGCGCCGACGGCGAGGTCGGCGTCGACGAGGTGATCGAGCACCTGCGCCTGCTGGTCGCCGCCACCGACCTGCCGGTCAACGCCGACTTCGAGGCCGGGTTCGCCGACAGCGCCCAAGGCGTCGCCGCCAATGTCGCCCGGGCCGTCGAGACCGGCGTCGCCGGTCTTTCCATCGAGGATCGCGTCGGCAAGGACCTCTACGCGCTGGACGACGCCGTCGCCCGCATCGCCGCCGCCCGCGCCGCCATCGACGCCTCGGGGCAGGACGTCATGCTGGTCGGCCGCACCGAGGGCTTCCTGATCGGCCGCGACGACCTGGCTCCGACGATCGAGCGGCTCGTGGCCTATGCCGAGGCCGGCGCCGACTGCCTCTACGCGCCGGGCGTCACCCGGTACGACGACATCGCCGCCATCGTCGCGGCCGTGGCGCCCAAGCCGGTCAACGTGCTGCTGTGGGGGCCGGACATGAAGCTCGCCGACCTGCCGGGCCTGGGCGTGCGCCGCGCCAGCACCGGCGCGGCCCTGGCGGCGGCGGCCTGGGCCGGCTTCGAGGCGGCGGCCAAGGATCTGCTGGTGTAGGTCAGGAACCGGCCGCCGCCTTCTTCCCTGGGCGTCGAGGTCGTCGTCGGCATAGTCGTGGGTCAGTGCGCCGGCGCCGTGTTCCTCGCCGAAGGCGCGCGCGCAGTCAGCTCGGCCGTGCGGGCGCAAGCGGTTCAGGCCGCAGGTCCAGCGACCAGGTCTGCTCGACCATGTCGCGGCCGAACTGGCGCTTGGGCGCCTCGTGGTTCAGCCTGAACCCCGCCTTCTCGTAGAGCCGGCGCGCGTCGCCGAGGACGGTGAAGGTCCAGAGGTCCAGCCGCGCGTAGCCCAGCGCCCGGGCGCGGGCGATGCAGGTCTCGACCAGCCGTCGCCCGACTCCCAGGCCTCGCGCCTCGGCTTCGACGTGCAGCAGGCGCAGCTTGGCCACGTCCGGCGCGTCTCCGCGGACCAGGAAGATCGAGCCGGCCAGCGAGCCGCCGGCTTCGGCGATCCAGGCGTCGTCCTTGGCGGGATCGAAGTTGCGGTGGAAGTCGGCCAGGATCTCGGCGACCAGGGCTTCATAGTCGCCATTCCAGCCGTATTCCTCCGCGTAGAGCACGGCCTGGCGGGCGGTGACCTGTCCCAGGTCGCCGGGGCGCAAGGCCCGCAGCGCTACCTTCAGCTCGCCGTTCTCGAAGACGTCGTTGATCGCCCCGGCCGCCTCGATCAGGCGGGCGCGCCGCAGCGGATGCAGGCCTTCGATCAGGGCGCCGACGCTGGCGCGGGTGTTGGTTTCCAGGGTGGCGAAGGCGACGCGGCCCTCTTCGGTGAGGGTCAGCAGCTGATGGCGGCCGTGCGCCGGGTTCTCGCGCGCCGTGACCAGGCCCCGTTCGGAAAAGCGCTTGATCGTGCGGCTGACCTGGGCCGGGTCCAGCCGCAGGGCGCGAGCGATCTCGGCGGCCACGGGATCGGTCCGCGTCGCCAGCTCGTACAGGATCCGCGCCTCGCTCAGCGTGAACGGGCTGCCGTCGTAGCTGGCGTCCAGCAGGCCCAGGCGGCTGGTGTAGGTCCGGTTGAAGGCGCGCAGGGTGGCGACGTCGTGGTCGTGGCGATCGGTCATGCGGCCTCCAATATTGATCGCGTCAATATTGGAAGATTCTTGATGGAGTCAACATTGGGCCAGGACCGGTGCAACGCGACGGGCCTCGGGGCAACGAGGCTCGGGGCAACGAGGCTCGGGGCCAACGAAAAGGGGCGCGACCTTGCGATCGCGCCCCTTCGAATTTCCGGCTCGACCGCCGTCAGTGATAGCGGCGGATCAGGCCCACCAGCTTGCCCTGCACCTCGACCTGGTCGGGGCCGAAGATGCGGGTCTCGTACTTGGGGTTGGCCGCTTCCAGGGCGATCGAGCCGCCCTTCTTGCGCAGGCGCTTGAGGGTGGCTTCCTCGCCGACCAGGGCCACGACGATCTCGCCGCTGTTGGCCGTGTCGCCCTTCCTGATGATCACGTAGTCGCCGTCGAGAATGCCGGCCTCGATCATCGAGTCGCCCTGCACCTCGAGAACATAGTGCTCGCCGCCGCCCAGCATGCTCTCGGGCACCGGCAGGCGGTCGCGTTCGTGCTGGATGGCGTCGATCGGCGTGCCGGCGGCGATGCGGCCCAAGATCGGCAGCTCGCGGCTGTCGTTGGCGACCATGGGGGGCGGGGCGGGCGTCGACGGGGCGGGGCCGCCGCCTTCCAGAACCTGCGGACGGAACGCGCCGCGACCCTTGGGCGGAGCGGCCGTCGTGGCCTGCTGCGGCAGCTTCACCACCTCCAGCGCTCGGGCCCGATGGGCCAGGCGGCGGATGAACCCGCGCTCCTCCAGGGCCGTGATCAGCCGGTGGATGCCCGACTTCGAGGCCAGGTCCAGGGCCTCCTTCATCTCGTCGAAGGAGGGGGAGACGCCGGTCTCCTTGATCCGTTCGTGGATGAACATCAGCAGCTCGTGCTGCTTGCGGGTGAGCATGGCGGCCTCGCAAGTCGTCGCGGAACAAACCGCAAACCTTGCGAATGTTCTCTAGGTGTTCTTGGTTAAGGTCAAGTGAATTGCGGAGACCGGCGTTCCGCCAGATCGTCCTCGCGCCGAGGATCGGAAACCTGGCGATAAGTGACTGATTTCACGCCGAATGTGCGATCGCTTCTCAACCGGATCCGGCCCGCGGGGCGGAAGGGCGGCGCGGCGATTTTCCGTGAACGGCCGGAACGAACGCCGCCGTGCGCGCCGAAAATGCTTCCGCCGAGACGGCGATTCCCGACGTCCGGGCGGGTGATTCACAGCCGCTGGAACGTGCGATTCCATCGCGGTCCGGCGCCGCCTTCCCACGAGAACACCACCATCTCGGCGCGGCCGACCAAGTTCTCGAACGGCACGAAGCCCATGCCGACCTGCGCCGGCAGGTTGGCGTCCACCGCCGGGTTCCAGGCGCAGCGGGCCTGGCCGTCCGGGATCGGGCCTGGATCGAAGCGGCTGTCCAGCGAGTTGTCGCGATTGTCGCCCATCACGAAGTAGCAGCCCTCGGGCACGCGATAGACGGCCGTGTTGCCGGCCGCCGTGCGCGGGCCGTAGCTGTTGATCAGGTACGTCCGGCCGCCCGGCAGGGTCTCGGCGAAGCGCTCGGCCGGCAGCAAGCCGAACGGCGTCTCCTCCATCCGGGTCCCCAGCGGCCGTTGCTCGACGGGCCGGCCGTTGATGCGCAGAACGCCGTCGACCACCTGCAGCTCGTCGCCGGGCAGGCCGACCAGCCGTTTGATCACGTCGGTGCGGCCGTCGCCGGGCTTTTTGAACACCACCACGTCGCCGCGGGCGGGCTCGCGGCCCATCAGCCGGCCTTGGCCGATCGCCGGGCTGAACGGCGCCGAATGGCGGCTCCAGCCGTAGGCGAACTTGTTGACCAGGATGCGGTCGCCCACCAGCAGGGTCGGCTCCATCGAGCCCGACGGGATCACGAACGGCTGGCACAGCACGGTGCTCGGCACGACGACGATGGCCGCCGTCAGGGCCAGGGTCTTGGCCCACTCGATCAGATGCGCCCCCAAACGTGAGCGAAGCGACGTCCTGCCGGCGGTCATGCGAAAAGCCCCTCGATGTCGAACACCGAGGGGCATTGAGAAGCGCGAGCTTGGCCGAAACGTGGCCGAGCGGCGTTATGGGAAGTTCTAACCGATCAGCTCGCGCGTCGCGGCCGTGACGTCGGCCTGGCGCATCAGGCTTTCGCCGACCAGCATGGCCGTGGCGCCGCAGGCCTCCATCCGCACGACGTCGGCGTGGGTGAAGAGGCCGCTCTCGGTGACCAGCAGCGAGCCTTCCGGCGCCAGCTTGGCCAGCCGCTCGGTCACGGCCAGATCGACCACGAAGCTCTTGAGGTCGCGGTTGTTGACGCCGAACAGCGTCGCGCCCAGCTTGCCGGCGCGCTCGGTCTCGGCCTCGTCGTGCACTTCGACCAGCGCGTCCATGCCAAAGCGCGCGGCCTCGGCCATCAGTTCGGCCGCCAGCGCGTCGTCGATCATCGCCAGGATCACCAGGATGGCGTCGGCGCCCAGGGCGCGGCTCTCGGCCACCTGCCAGGGATCGACCAGGAAATCCTTGCGGATGCAGGGCAGGGCGGTCGCCGCGCGGGCGGCCACGAGGTAGTCGTCCGCGCCCTGGAAGCTCGGGCCGTCCGTCAGCACCGAAAGACAGGCCGCGCCGCCGGCCTCGTAGGCTTTCGCCAGCGCCGACTTCGATCCCCCGGCGCTGATCAGGCCCTTGGACGGCGAGGCCTTCTTGATCTCGGCGATCAGGGAGAGCTTGCCCGGCGCGTGCTTGGCCTCCAGCGCCGCCTTGAAGCCGCGCGGCGCCGAAGCGGTCTTGGCGGCGGCCTCCACGTCGGCCTGCGGGCGCGCGGCCTTCCGGCCGGCCACGTCCTCGCGCTTGTAGTCGGCGATCTTGGCCAGGATGTCGGTCATGCGGGCTGGGCTTCTGAATTGGTGGCGGCCACGAGGCCGGCGAGGGCGGCCTTGGCCCGGCCGTCGTCGAGCACGGCCCCGGCCAGCTCCACGCCTTCGCGCAGGGTCTCGACCTTGTCGGCCACCAGGAAGGCGGCGGCGGCGTTGAGCAGCACGATGTCGCGATAGGCGCCGGTCTCGCCGTCGAGCAGGCGGGTCAGGGCCGCGGCGTTGAAGGCCGGATCGCCGCCGGTGATCTCGGCCAGCGAGGCGCGCTGCAGGCCCACGGCCTCGGGCGTGATGGTGAAGAGGCGGATCGCCCCTTCGCGCCATTCGGCCACCTCGGTCTCGCCGGTGATGGTCAGCTCGTCCATGCCGCCGCCGTGCACCGACCAAGCGCGCTCGGCGCCCAGGGCTCCCAGGGCGCGGGCGATCGGCTCGACGAAGCGCGGGGCCGAAACGCCCACCACCTGGCGTCGGGCGCCGGCCGGATTGGTCAGCGGACCCAGCAGGTTGAAGATCGTGCGGAAGCCCAGCTGCTGGCGGATCGGGGCCACGTGCTTCATCGCCGCGTGGTGCGACTGGGCGAACAGGAAGCAGATGCCGGCGCCGTCCAGCGCGGCGCGCTGCTGGGCCAGGTTGGCGTCGATGTTGACGCCCAGGGCCGCCAGAACGTCGGCGGTGCCCGACTTGCTGGTCACCGCGCGGTTGCCGTGCTTGGCCACCTTAAGCCCGCCGCCGGCGGCCACGAAGCCGACCGCGGTGGAGATGTTCAGGGTGTGCAGGCCGTCGCCCCCGGTGCCGCAGACGTCGACGACGTCATAGGGGTGTTCCAGATGCACGGCCGCGCGGCGCATGGCGCGGGCGCAGGCGGCGATCTCGCCCACGGTCTCGCCGCGCAGGCGCATGGCGGTCACCGCAGCGGCCACCTGGGCCGGGGTCGGCTCGCCGCGCAGGCAGGCGCTGAAGAAGACCTCGGCGTCGTCTTCCGAAAGGGTCTGGCCGTCGGCCAGCTTGGCCAGCAGGGGCTTGAAGGCGTCGGACATGTCTTTGAAGGCCCCGCCCTAGACCCAGATCTGGGCGTCGCGGCGCACGCCGGCCAGGTCGAGGAAATTGGCCAGCAGCTGGTGGCCGCCCTCGGTGGCGATGGATTCGGGGTGGAACTGCACGCCGTGCACGGGGCGGGTGCGGTGCTGCACGCCCATGATCTCGCCGTCGGCGGTCCAGGCGGTGACCTCCAGCTCGGCCGGCAGGTCTTCGCGACGCACGGCCAGGCTGTGATAGCGAGTGGCGGTGAACGGGTCGGGCAGGTCCTTGAAGATGCCCTTGTTGGCGTGGCGGATCGGGCTGGTCTTGCCGTGCATGACCTCCTTGGCCCGCACCACTTCGCCGCCGTAAGCCTGCCCGATGGCCTGGTGGCCCAGGCACACGCCCAGGATCGCCAGGTCGTCCGGCGCGCCGCGCAGCAGCGGCAGGCAGATGCCGGCCTGGTCGGGGGCCTTGGGGCCCGGCGACAGCAGCACGGCCTGCGGCTTCAGGCCCAGGGCCTCCTGCACCGTCAGATCGTCGTTGCGATGGACGACCGTCTCGGTCCCCAGCTCGTTCAGGTAGTGAACGAGGTTGTAGGTGAAGCTGTCGTAGTTATCGATGACCAGGATCATGACGCCGCCTTTCAGGTGTCGCTTCTAGTCCGGTCGGGGGCGGCGCGTCATCCCTTTACGGAAAGAGTTTTTCTGTTTCGGGGCCCAGCGGCGAACGGCCGCGCCGTCCGGCCGTTGCCACCCCCGCGCGATCGGGCATGATTTCCCGCATGTCCGTCGCTGATTCCGCCCTCGACAACGCCGCCCTGGCCTATGCCCGCGCCCTGCTGCGCGCCCCGCGTCGGCGCCAGAAGATGCTGCCGGTGCTGATGGCGGCCGCCTTCGCGGCGAGCGCGGCGGTGTCTTTCGCGGCGGTCATGGTGCTGGCCCCGCCGGCCACCACCCAGCACCTGCCCAAGGAGCGCCTCGGCGACTAAGTGGGCGCGGGCGAAATCCGGACGCTCAAAATGAGTGCCTAGGGTTGTGAATTTCGGTTGATCTACCGATGCGATGATCTCACCTTCCGGCGTTATCTCAACGCACGGGGGTGCTCATGCGAAAACTCGGACTCTTGGGCGGAGCCACGCTCGCCCTGACCCTGGCCGCCGGCGGCGCCTGGGCGCGACAGGAGCCATCCTCCGGTCCGCCGGTGCTCACCACCCTCGCGCCCGGCGAGGAAGCGCCGACCACGGCGCCGGAAACCTTCGGCCCGGTGCCCGCGCCGCCGCCCAAGGGCGACGAGGTGGTGGCCAATCTCGACATCGTGCTGCTGACGTCGAGGATCTGGAATCCCAACAGCGGCAAGGAGATCGGTCGGGGCCGGTACGAGGGGGCCTTCGATACGGTCCAGCTGCGGGCCTATCAGGACCGCCTTCGCCCCAGCCTGCCGGGCCGCCCCTACGTGGCGCCGGTCATCGTCTCGCGGCCCGGCCAGACGGTGCGGATGAAGATCCGCAACCTGCTGCCGGTCGAGGAGAACTGTCCGGGGCATCACGGCAACGTCAACATCCCGCACTGCTTCAACACCACCAACATGCACAGCCACGGGCTGTGGATCAGCCCGGCGGGCATCAGCGACAACGTCCTGCGGCAGCTGCCGCCCAACAAGACCTTCACCTACGAGTACGAATACAACATCCCGGGCGACCACCCGGCGGGCACCTTCTGGTACCACCCGCACGTCCACGGCTCGACGGCGATCCAGGTCTCCAGCGGCCTCGCGGGGGCGCTGGTCGTCAAGGGCGAACGCTCTCCCGCCTGGCTGCCCAAGGACGACGAGAACGCGTCCGAGGAGCGCGGCGTCAAGCCGGGCGACATCGACCTGCTGCTGCAGAAGGCGCCCGACCACGTGTTCGTGCTGCAGCAGATCCAGTACGCCTGCCGCGGCCCGGCGGGCAAACCCAAGGGCCGGCGCGTCGACGATCGGGGCAACCCCCTCGACTGGTACTGCGACGCCGGCGAGACCGGCGTGCTCGACAACTACGACATCATCGGCGGGCGCACCTGGGGCGCGTCCGGCCGGTTCACCACCGTCAACGGCGCCTCGGTGCAGATGCTGCAGGAGAAGGCCGTGGCCGGCGCGCCCGAACGCTGGCGCCTGATCCACGGCGGGGTGGCCGACACGGTCAAGGTCTCGATCCGCAAGCGGGTCGGCAAGTCGCCGCTGGCCGACCTGGCCAAGGTGGGGGCCGAGGGCCAGGATGCGCTGATCGACCGTGAATGCGCGCCCAGCGGCCAGTCCGTGCCGCAGTTCGAGATCGCCGCCGACGGCCTGACCCGCGAGAAGATGCTCGAGCGGGCGACCACGATCATGCAGCCGGGTTATCGCAGCGACATCCTGGTCAGCTTCCCCGAAGCCGGCTCGTACTGCGTGATCGACGAGGCGATCAACGTGGCCCAGCAGGGCGTCGAGGGCAGTGTCCAGCGGCGGCAGCTGCTGTTCGTCGTCGACGTGGCGCCGGGGCGCAGCCTCGAGCCGCGCGCGGCGGTCACCGAACTGCTGCTGAGCGGCGCCCGGGCCCTGCGGGTCGATTCCGAGCTGGCCGCCCGGATCACCGCCCACCTGAGAGCCGGCGATCTGTCGGAATTCAAGCCGCACGCCAGCCTGCTGTCGGCCAAGATCGACAACGTCCAGCCGCTGCTGTTCTCGCTGACGGCCGGTCGCGACCGCCTGCCCGACGGCAAGCTCGGCCCGCCGGTCGGCGCGGGGATCGGCCGCACGCCCGACACCATCCGCCGGTTCAACGCCAGCGATTTCGAGCGCACCTTGGTGCTGGGCGACACCGACCAGTGGGTGCTGGAGGTAGACAAGAGCCCGCCGGTGATCGGCCACCCGTTCCACATCCACGTCAATCCGTTCGAGATCGAGTCGGTGATGAACGGCGAGAAAGACCTGACCCTGGATCCGACCTCGGAATATTTCGGCCTCAAGGGCGTCTTCAAGGACACCCTGTTCGTCGAGCCGAACGTCAAGGTCGTCGCCCGCAGCCATTACGAGCGCTACATCGGCGACTTCGTCCTGCACTGCCACATCCTCAATCACGAGGACGTCGGCATGATGGAGATGGTGCGCATCGCCGACCGCGGCCTCGACGGCAAGCCGCTGCTGCTGGGCCATGGCCTGACCGACGCCGGACCGGAAGGCGCGGCCCGCCCGCCGGGCCATCCGGACCACTGAGGGCCGCTCCGGGCGAAAGATCCGGGCAAAAGAAAAGGCGGCGATCCGAAAGATCGCCGCCTTCGCTTTTTTTAACCCCGTCCGATCAGGCGAAGCGCCAGGCTTCCTCGGCGGCCCGCTTGAGGGCGCGGGACTTGTGCAGGGTCTCGTCGTACTCGGCGTCCGGGTCGCTGTCGGCCACCACGCCGCCGCCGGCCTGGACGTACATCATGCCGTCCTTGACCAGGGCCGTGCGCAGCACGATGCAGGTGTCCACCGAGCCGTCGGCGCCGATATAGCCCACCGCGCCGGCGTAGCCGATGCCGCGCTTTTCGACTTCCAGCTCGTCGATGATCTCCATCGCCCGAACCTTGGGCGCGCCCGACAGCGTGCCGGCGGGCAGGGCGGCCATCAGCACGTCGACCGGGTCGACATTCTGCGGCGCGTCGCCCTCGACGTTCGAGACGATGTGCATCACGTGGCTGTAGCGCTCGATCGTGAAGCTGTCGGTCACGCGGACGTTGGCGCCGCCCTTGCCGGGCCGGGCGCCGCTGTTGTGGCCCGACTGGCCCAGCATGGCCACGCGGCCCACGTCGTTGCGCCCCAGGTCCAGCAGCATCAGGTGCTCCGACCGCTCCTTGGGGTCGGCCAGCAGCTCCTTTTCCAGCGCCAGGTCCTCTTCGGGCGTGGCGCCGCGCGGACGGGTACCGGCGATCGGGCGGATGGTGATCTTGCCGTCGCGCAGGCGCACCAGGATCTCGGGGCTGGAGCCCACCAGGTTGAAGCCGTCAAGATCCAGGAAGAACAGGAACGGCGACGGATTGGTCCGGCGCAGCGAGCGGTAGAGGGCGAAGGCGTCCTGGCCGAAAGGCGCGCGGAAGCGGTGGCTGGGCACCACCTGGAAGATGTCGCCGGCCCGGATGTACTCCTTGGCCTTCTCGACCACCTCGCGATAGTCCTCGCGGCTGACCGGGGTGGTGAACTCCATCGGCCCCTGGGGCGCGCGGGGCGCGTCGTGGGCCAGCGGGCGGCGCAGGTCCGCCATCACCGACTCGATGCGTTCGCGGGCCGCCGCATAGGCGTCCTTGGCCGAGACGCCGGGCGCCGGGCGCGCCGTCGTCGTCAGCACGATCTCCTGGGCGATGGCGTCGAACACCGCCACGATCGACGGGCGGGTCATGATGCCGTCGGGCAGGCCCAGGGCGTCCGGATTGATGTCCGGCAGCTTCTCGACCAGGCGCACGGTGTCGTAGCCCAGCGCGCCGAAGATCCCCGCCGCCATCGGCGGCAGGCCGGCCGGCAGCTCCATCTTCGACTGGGCGATCAGGTCGCGCAGCGTGTCCAGAGCCCCCCCCGCGAGAGGGGAAAAACGGCCGGCGGCGATGTCGTCGCCGTGGGCGATCTCGGCCTGGTCGCCGCGGCAGCGCCACACGACGTCCGGCTTCATCGCTACGATCGAATAGCGGCCGCGCCAGGCGCCGCCCTCGACGCTTTCGAACAGGAAGGCGTAGGGGCGGCCGTGACCGATCTTCAGATACGCCGAGACCGGGGTCTCCAGGTCGTCGATCAGGCGGGTCCAGACCAGCTGCGGGAGGCCGGCGTCGTAGCCGGCCGCGAAGGCGTCGAAGCCGGGCTCAAGGCTCATTGAGCCGCGCCCGTCTTCGCCGCGCCGTCCTTGCCGCTCTTGGCCAGGGCGTCGGTGTCGACGCCGAGGGCCTGGCGGGCCAGGGTCAGGTTGGTCTTCGGCTTCAGCTTGTCGAAGGCGGCCTTGCGGCTGGCCTGACCGACGTCGCGCATGTAGGCCATGCTGGTCTGCGGACGCAGGCTCTCGGTGGCGCGGGCGATCTCGGCGGGGTCGCCGGCGTGCACGGCCTCGATGCGGCCCACCAGATAGCCGATCTGGGCCGCGCGGGCGACGAACACCTCGCGGGGCTTGGCGTTGAACGAGCTGACCAGCAGGTCGCGGCCCAGGCCCTGGTACTGACGGGCGTTCTCGCGCGACAGGCCGGCGACCTTCTCGACCTTCGAACCGGCAGAGGCGGCGACGGCTTCCAGCGACTCGCCCTTGCGGACGCGGGCGGCCAGTTCGTCGGCCTTGGTCTTCAGGCGCTTGGAGAGTTCGGTGAGCATCCACTGCTTGGCCAGCGGCTCGCGGACCTCGGCCAGCGGCGGCAGGGCGGCGGGAACCACCTTCTCGACGCGGACGGCGTAGTATTCGCCCTTGCCGGCCTCGATCAGCTCGCTTTCGCCGCCGACGGGCAGGGCGAAGGCGGTCTTCAGCACGTCGGCGGTCAGGCCCGCGGCCGGCTGGCCGGCGAGGTCCGTGCCCTGGGCGGTGATCGGGGCGCTGGTCACGACAACGGCGCCGGCCTTGGCGGCGGCGGCCGGGACGCTGGCGCCGGCGTCGCGGGCGTCCTGATAGGCCTGGGTCTGCTCATAGGCTTTGGCCTGGGCGTTCTGGGCGCGCAGGTCGGCCTCGATCTGCGGACGGGCGGCCTCCAGCGAGGCGGCCTTGGCCGGGGTGATCTTGGTCACCTTGATGACCGACTGGCCCAGCTCGCCGGCGATCGGCGGGCTAACCTGGCCCTCGGCCAGCGAGAAGGCGGCGTCGGCGACCTTGCGGTCGGGCAGGGCGGTCTTGGGCTTGTCGGCGATGACCACCGGGGTCTTGCCGTAGGCCTTGGCGACGGCGGCCGGGTCCTCGCCCTTGCGCAGGCGCTCGGCGATGGTCGCGGCGGCCTTGGCGTCCGGGGCGACGACCTGCACCAGCGAGCGGGTTTCGGGCGCGGCCAGGGTGTCCTTGCGGAAGTCGAAGGTCTTTTGAACCTCGGCCGGGTCGACGGTCACGGTCGGCTCGAGGGCCTTGGCGCTGAAGCGCACCACGGCCAGCTGGCGGGTCTCGGGACGCGTCAGGGCGGCGGCGTTTTCCTTCATGAAGGCCTGCAGCTGGGCGTCGGTCGGCGCGGCCGGCTGGGGCACGCTGGCCGGGTTGACGGCGAAGGCGGCCAGGTCGCGGCTTTCGAAGCCGTAGACGGCCTGCAGGGCCGAATAGATGCGCGGGGTGCGCAGGCCGTTGGCGACGCTGGCGTAGAATTGCGACTGGGCGATGTCGTCGCGCAGCGAGGCCTCGAAGCGGGCCGGGGTCAGGTTGTTCTCGGCCAGCAGGCGCTGATAGGCGTCCTTGTCGAACTGGCCGGTGATCGGGTTGAACGGGCGCTGGCCGGCGGGCAGCTCGCTCATCTGCTTGTGCAGGGTGGTGGCCACCAGGGTCTCGGACGGCCGCACGCCCATCTTGGCGATCAGCTCGGCCATCGATTCCTGCAGCGCCAGTTCCTGGACCATCTGGCGGTCGATGCCGCGCGCGACGGCTTCGTCCGGCGTCAGGGTCTGGCCCTGGGCCTCCAGCTGGCGGCGGTAGCTGTCGAACCGGCTCTTGAAGTCTTCCGGCGTGACCTTGCGCGCGCCGACGTCGATCACGTCGGCGGCGGGCGCGCGCTTGAAGACGTCGCTGATGCCGAAGACGGCGAAGCTGACGATCAGCAGGCCGAACAGGACGACCGCGAAGGGCGATTTGGCGAGGGAGCGAAAACCGGCGAGCATGACGTTTGTGACTACCTTCTGATTTCGCCCGATGTCGTTCGCATGGACGGCCGCCACGCGGCGGCGCACTCGATGCAAGCAAGGCGGTATAGTAGAGGCCAAGGCGAGTGAGCAAGCCGAAGCGGACTTGACTTACGGAGGGAGCGCGTCCCCAAAGCCAACCTCATGACCGTTTCTCTGACGACCCCCCGGCCGCTGATCGCCGGAAACTGGAAGATGTTCGGCCTCGAAGCCTCGCTGGACGAGGCGAGAGCCGTGGCCGCGGCGGTTTCGGAAGCGCCGCCCGCCGCGCGAGTCGCCATCTGTCCGCCCGCCACCCTGCTGCACCGCATGGCCGACGCGCTTTCGGGCGAGCCCGTCATCGTCGGAGGGCAGGACTGCCATCCGGCTCCGCAGGGCGCCTACACCGGCGACGTCTCGGCCGCGATGCTGGTCGACGCCGGCGCCCGGCTGGTGATTCTCGGCCACTCAGAGCGCCGCGGCGGCTATGGCGAGACCTGCGAGCTGGTCTCGGCCAAGGTCGAGGCCGCCCTGGCGGCGGGTCTGGAGCCGATCGTCTGCTGCGGCGAGACCCTGGCCCAGCGCGAGGCCGGGCAGGCCGAGGCGATCGTCACCGGACAGATCCGCAATTCGCTGCCGGCCGCCCTGGCGGGCCAGGCCTTCGCGGTCGCTTATGAGCCGGTCTGGGCCATCGGCACGGGCCTGACCCCGACCCCGGCCGACATCACCGCCATTCACAAGGCCATCCGGGCCATCCTGGTCGAGCGTTTCGGCGACCAGGGCGCCGCCGTGCCGATCCTCTACGGCGGCTCGGTGAAGCCCGACAACGCCGCCGAGATCCTGGCGACCGAAGAGGTAGGCGGCGCCCTGGTCGGCGGCGCCTCGCTGAAGGCCAAGGACTTCCTGGCCATCGTCCGCGCGGCGTAAGGGAACGATCCTGGCGGGAGCGGGCGCCCCGCGGCCTCTCCATCAACTCAGCGGATTTCCGCGTAAGGCTGAGACGCCGTGCGTCCTTCGAGGCTCGCCTTTCGGCTTGCGCCTCAGGATGAGGGACTCATTTACAGTTCCAGCCCGTACAGCCGCCCGTCTCGGCGCTCGCCGTCGCGGTCGACCTGGCCCTTCAGATAGGCCGCGCCCTTGAAGCCCAGGCGCTCCAGCAGCTTCTCGGCCCGGGAATCGCCGACCTGGGTGCGGGCCGCCACGTGCTTGAGGTCGCTGGCGGCGGCGTGGGCGAGGAGGGCGCTGACCGCCTCGTGGGCGTAGCCGTTGCCCCAGGCCTCGCGGGCCACGATGAAACGCAGTTCGGCCCGGTGGCGGCGCTCGTCGATCTCGACGAACTCGCAGGCCCCGACGAAGGCGCCGGTCGCGGTCAGCCGGACGGTCCAGTAGAGCGCTGTTCCGGCCTGCATGTCCTCGACCTGGCCGACGACGCAGGCGGCGACCTCGTCCGGATCCTCCAGCGGGGCCCGGTCCCAGTGCGCCATCAGTTCCGGATCGCTGAGGAACGGATAGATCAAGGGGGCGTCTTCGGCGACCAGGGGCTTCAGGGTGAGGCGTTCGGTCTCGAGAATCATGCGCGCCCTAA
Organism: Caulobacter sp.; assembly: GCA_047607095.1. Lineage (GTDB taxonomy): Bacteria > Pseudomonadota > Alphaproteobacteria > Caulobacterales > Caulobacteraceae > Caulobacter. Next base: position 3,836 of record JASGDR010000611.1, on the reverse strand, counting down.
AACTTGAATGGGGGACTTGGATGGGGAACTTGAGTTGGCCGGCCGTCGCCCCACCTATGGCGTGCGCGCGCCGGTAGTGGTAGAGGGGCCGCTTCGTTTTTCGTCGCCGGTCTTCCGGCTGCCCGGATCGAGAACTTTTTCGTTATGCTCATCATCGTTCTGCTGACCATCAACGCCATCGTCTGCGTCGCGCTGATCGGCTTCGTGCTGCTTCAGCGTTCGGAGGGCGGCGCGCTCGGCATGGGCGGCGGCGGAGCGGGCAACTTCATGACCGCCCGCGGCGCCGGCGACTTCATGACCCGCATGACCTGGATCCTGTTTTCGGTGTTCCTAGTCATCAGCCTGGTGCTGACCGTGCTGACCGGCCGCATCGGCGGCGGGGATTCGGTGGTCGACAAGCTGAAGATCGACAATCTCGACACCAAGACCCTGAACGCCCCGGCGACCCCGGCCGTTCCGACGCCGACCACCCCGGCGCCGATCCAGGCCCCGACCCCGCAACTCGGCGCTCCGTCGGTTTCGACGCCGGCTCCGGCCGCGCCCGCCACGACCGCTCCGGCCCAGACCCCCGCCCAGTAAGGGCTGGATACAGGCTCGCCCTCCCGCCCGGCATGGGCGGGAGACAGGCTCGAAAGCGAAACTTGTTTATGAACGTCGGTCTTTTCGCCGCGATCGCCGAATCGCGGGTAATCTGAGCGCCCATGACGCGGTACATCTTCATCACCGGCGGCGTGGTTTCCTCCCTTGGAAAAGGCCTCGCCTCCGCAGCGCTCGGCGCTCTCCTGCAGGCTCGCGGCTACACCGTCCGCCTGCGCAAGCTCGACCCCTATCTGAACGTCGATCCGGGCACGATGAGCCCGTATCAGCACGGCGAGGTGTTCGTCACCGACGACGGGGCCGAAACGGACCTCGATCTGGGGCACTACGAGCGCTTCACCGGCGTGTCGGCCAAGAAGGCCGACAACATCACGACCGGCCAGATCTACAAGACGATCATCGAGAAGGAGCGCCGCGGCGACTATCTGGGCGCGACCGTCCAGGTGATTCCGCACGTGACCAACGAGATCAAGGACTTCGTCCTCTCGCCCGCGATGGACGAGACGGGCAAGAAGGCCGTGGACTTCGTGCTGGTCGAGATCGGCGGCACCGTCGGCGACATCGAGGGCCTGCCGTTCTTCGAGGCCATCCGCCAGCTGCGCCAGGACCTGCCGCGCGGCCAGAGCTGCTACGTCCACCTCACCCTGCTGCCGTTCATCAAGACGGCCGGCGAGATGAAGACCAAGCCGACTCAGCACTCGGTCAAGGAGCTGCGCTCGATCGGCATCCAGCCGGACATCCTGCTCTGCCGCTGCGAGCAGGAAATTCCGGTCGAGGAAAAGCGCAAGATCGCCCAGTTCTGCAACGTGCGCCCGAGCGCCGTCATCCAGGCGCTGGACAGCTCGTCGATCTACGCCGTGCCGATCGACTACCACAAGGAAGGCCTCGACGCCGAAGTGCTCGACGTCTTCGGCATGGGCGACGCGCCCAAGCCCGACCTGTCGCGCTGGGAAGCCATCGACCACACCGTCCAGCATCCGGACGGCGAGGTGACCATCGCCGTCGTCGGCAAGTACACCGTGCTCAAGGACGCCTATAAGTCCCTGATCGAGGCCCTGCATCACGGCGGCCTGGCCAACAAGGTCAAGGTCAACCTGGACTGGGTCGAGAGCGAGACCTTCGAGGGCGACGAGGGCGCGGCCGCGGCCCGTCTCGAGAACGCCCACGCCATCATGGTGCCCGGCGGCTTCGGCGAGCGCGGCGCGGAAGGCAAGATCCGGGCGGCCCAGTTCGCCCGCGAGCGCAAGGTGCCGTATTTCGGCATCTGCTTCGGCATGCAGATGGCCGTGATCGAGACCCTGCGGAACGTGGCCGGCATCACCGACGCCTCGTCCAGCGAGTTCGGTCCCACCGAGCGTCCGGTCGTCGGCATCATGACCGAGTGGATCAAGGGTAACGAGACCGTCCAGCGCAAGGCCGGCGACGACCTGGGCGGCACCATGCGCCTGGGCGCCTACGACGCCGTGCTGCAGCAGGGCTCGAAGGTCGCCGAGATCTACGGCGGGACCGAGATCGTCGAACGCCACCGTCACCGCTACGAGGTCAATATCGGCTACAGCCACAAGATGGAGGAGGCGGGTCTCAAGCTGACCGGCCGTTCTCCGGACGGCGTGCTGCCCGAGATCGTCGAGCGCGACGACCATCCGTGGTTCATCGGCGTCCAGTTCCACCCGGAACTGAAGAGCCGTCCGTTCGCCCCGCACCCCCTGTTCGCCAGCTTCATCGCGGCGGCCAAGGAGCACGGTCGACTGGTCTGAACTGGCGAGTTGCATGTCTGGAGAGATTCAGGCATAAGCGCGCCCTCACGCGGCGACCTGGGGCGAACCCGAGTCGCCGCTTCCGATTTTCACGCTCAGCGAGCAGAGTCACTCCGATGGCCGTTCCTAAAAGAAAAACTTCGCCTTCTCGCCGGAACATGCGCCGGTCGCACCACGCCCTGGGCGCCAACTCGTTCGTCGAGGACAAGGACACCGGCGAGCTGCGCCGTCCGCACCACGTCGACCTGAAGACCGGCCTGTACAACGGCAAGCAGATCCTGACCCCGAAGGAAGACTAAGGTCTTCCTCGGACGCGTCCGCCGGATTTCGGCGAGCGCTCCAGGATTTAGCGTCTGACGCTTCGAAAGCGCCGCCCGGCTCGCCCGGGCGGCGCTTTTCGTCGTGGGACGGGCCAAGCGGTGCTAGGATGGCGTCCGGATCGCCATAGGGACGATCCCAACAAGCCAGGAGCGCGGTCAGCGCCGAAATGGCGTGATCAGCCTCCGGCGAACTGGGAGGTTCGCCATGTTCACGCGTCGCACGCTCGCGTGCGGGCTCGGAGCGTCCTTGACCCTCGGCGCAACGCCGATCGCCGCCCACGCCCTCTCGCCCGGCCAGGCTCCGCAGGCGGTTCCGCCGCTCCCGACCCTGCCGCTGTACGTCATCGACACCGCCATCGACGATTCGGAGCGGATGACCGTCGAGGCCCGGATCAACGATCAGGGGCCTTTCCGTTTCGTGGTCGATTCCGGCGCCGACCGCTCTGTGATCTCCGAGGCGCTCGCGGGCCGCATGAACCTGCCGAGGGGGCGCGACGTCATCGTCCACGGCATCGGCGGTTCGGCGATCACCCCGACGGCCCGCATCGACCATCTGGTCACGGGCGAGGCGCGCCTGGCCGATGTCGAGTTGCCGGTCCTGGCGTCCGGGCGCGTCGGAGGCGACGGCCTGCTGGGCGTCGACATCCTGCAGGACCGCTCGGTGGTCATGGACTTCAAAAGGAAGCGCCTGGAAGTCCGCCACAGCACGCCGCAGTACCGCTTCTTCCGGCGTCCGCAGGAGGTTCAGGTCTCGGCCGATCAGCGCTTCGGCCGCCTCACCGTGGTCGACTGCCGGGTCAACAACATCCGCACCCTGGCCTTCATCGATTCCGGGGCGGGGTCGTCGATCGGCAACATGGCGCTGTCCAGGGCCATCCAGGCCCGGGCCCGCCGCAACGCCGATCCGGCCCTGGCGGTGCGCCTGCTGGGCGTGGCCGGCGGCGAGACCATCGGCGAGTACCGGATCCTCAAGTCGATGAACATGGGCGACGTGCGGATGACCAACCTGGCCGTGGTCTTCGCCGACCTGCACATCTTCGATCACTGGAAGATCAACCAGAAGCCGGCGATTCTGCTGGGGGTGGACGTGCTGAAGCTGTTCGCCCGCGTCGAGCTGGATTTCGGCGCCGAGCAGCTGCTGTTCCGCCTCGGCTCGGGCAGG
>JASGDR010000610.1:0-7150 GCA_047607095.1 Caulobacter sp. | reverse complement strand
TCGCGCGTCCCTTCCGCTCGTCGCCGGCGCTGGGGGATGCGCGGCGATGGTTCCCGCCGAGCGGGAGGTCCTCTGCGAAGCGCGCCGACTGGGGGAAGCGGCGTGGGGAAGCTTCGCTAGGACGATTGGGGGTATAGGCCTGTTGTGGCCGAAGGTGCTTTGTTTGTTATCGGTATTTTCAAAATTATCTTCGCTGAAAGTGATGAAATTCCATGTCCGCTCTAGATGACACCGATCGCCGGCTGTTGCGCGTGCTGCAGGCCGACGGCCGGATCACCAACGCCGAGCTGGCCAAGCGCTGCAACCTGTCGCCGGCCGCCACCTTCGACCGCGTGCGCCGCCTGCGCGAGCGCGGCTTCATCACCGGCTACGCGGCCCTGCTCGATCCGGCCAAGGTCGACCGGGCCCTGCTGATCTTCGTCGAGGTGGTGCTGGACCGCACGACCGGCGAGGTGTTCGACGACTTCGCCGCCGCTATCCGCCGCGCGCCCGAGGTGCTGGAGTGCCACATGGTGGCCGGCGGCTTCGATTACCTGATCAAGGCGCGCGTGCGCGACATGGACGCCTATCGCAGCTTCCTGGGCGACATCCTGGTGAAGATGCCGGGCGTACGCGAGACCCGCACCTACGCGGTGCTGGAAGAGGTCAAGAGCACGGTGCAACTGCCGCTGTGAGCAGGGCCAGGTTGGCGCTGTTGGCGGCCAGGGCCTCGCGCACGTCGGGCCGGTCCAGCAGGCGGGCCTCGACGGCGCCGTTGGACGTGCGGGCCACGAAGCCGGCCCGCTCCAGTTTCAGCAGGTGGCGGCGGGTGGTTTCGATGGGCATGCGCAGCGACTTGGCCACCGCCGTCAGCCGCACGGGCCGGCCGTCCTCGCCCCCCAGCCGCAGCAGCGCCAGGAACACCAGGCCGCGCAGGACGTCGCCGTCGAACACCGACCACAGCAGGCCGGCGCTGCGCAGCAGATAGTCCGCTCCCGCCTCGAGGTCTCGGCGCGCGGGTGGGATCTGTTCGGACATCGCGTCCCCCTTTCAGAGGAGATGACGTCCCACGGCGCGCGAAACGCCACTTTGATCGCGATCAAGGCGAGAGCGGCGTTCTTCGGGCACCGAGGCGCGATGTCACCGAGTTCAGCTGAGTCGCGGCGAGCCCATCGATGAGCGCGCCGTCCGACGACGACGCGCCGTCGTTCTCCGGCGAGGACATCGTTCGCCTGTTCGCCGCCACCTACCTGCCGCTGTGCCGAACGCTGGAGGAGGCCGGGGCGCTGGACGCCAAGGCCCTGTCGCGCGACATCGCCGCCCGGATCGGTCCCGATCGCAACGAGGCCTGGGCCGTCCTGGCCGCGGCGCTCTGCCGGGTGCTGGACGGCGAGGGGCGGTAGGCCGGTTCCACATTCGGCGCCTGGGGACGAGGGCCACGCTTCGAGTCTGAAGCCTAGCCGCGCCCGCCCGGGATCAGGCGCAGGGCGGGCCGACGGGCAGGCGCCGCCGCAACCCGCCTCCGGCGCAGCACGATCTGCAACGCCTCCACCGTGGCCGCGCTAGGGCCGTCCTCACCCGGCCGGACATAGAGCGACATGACGTCGGCGAGCCGGGCGCGGTCGATCGCGCCGGAGGCTTCCAGCCGCTCGCACAGCGGCAGGTAGGTGGCGGCGAAGAGCTTGATCAGGTCGTCGCCGGTGAACCGCACCGCCTCGCCCAGGGTCCGCTCTCCCGCCATCCCCGGTTCTCCCCTTAGGCCGCCCGAAGGTCGGTCGCGGCCTCGTCGTCGCGGGTGCGGAACAGGCCGATGCGCTGGGCCAGTTCGGCGGCCTCGGCCTTGAGGGCGTGGGCCGCGGCGGTGGTCTGCTGCACCATGGCCGCGTTCTGCTGCACGACGCGGTCCATCGCGCCCATGGTGGTGTTGACCTCGCCCAGGTTGCCGGCCTGGTCGTTGGCCGAGCGGGCGATGGCGTCGATCTGGGTGTCGATCTCGGCCACCCGGGCCACGATCCGGCGCAGGGCCTCGCGGGTCTTGCCCACGCGCTCCACCCCGGCGCTGACCTGGCGGCTGGAGACGTCGATCAGGGCCTTGATCTCGCGCGCGGCGTCGGCCGAGCGCTGGGCCAGGGCCCGGACCTCCTGGGCGACCACGGCGAAGCCCTTGCCGGCCTCGCCCGCGCGGGCGGCCTCGACCCCGGCGTTCAGGGCCAGCAGGTTGGTCTGGAAGGCGATCTCGTCGATCACCGAGATGATCTGGCCGATCTGGCCCGACGAGGTCTCGATCTGCGTCATGGCGTCGACGGCCTCGGTCACCACCGGATCGGAGAGTTCGGCCTCCTCGCGGGCGCGGGCGGCGGCGGCGTTGGCCTGGCGGGCGTTCTCGGCGGTCTCGTTGACCGTGGCGGTGATCTGGCCCAGCGCCGTGGAGGTCTGCACCAGGCTGGCGGCCTGGTCCTCGGTGCGGTTGGCCAGTTCGTCGGAGGCGCGGCTCATCTCGGCGACGCCGGCGCTCATGCTGGCGGCGTTGCCGGAGATCTCGCCCAGGGCGGCGCGCAGCTTGGCCAGCGCGTCGTTGAAGTCCCGCCGCAGCGGCTCGTACTGCGCGGCGAAACGGGTTTCGAGCCGCCAGGTCAGGTCGCCCTCGGCCACCTGGCGCAGGGCCTTGGCCAGAGCCTCGACCACCTCGGTCTGCTCGGCCTCCATCACCTGCTTGAGGCGGGCGCGTTCGGCGTTGGCCAGGTCGCGCTCGGCGCGTTCGGCCTGGGCGGCGGCGTTGGCCTCGTCGGCGGCGCGGGCGGCGCGCTCGACGGCCTCGGTGCGGGCGTTGACGGTGACGAACAGGCGCGAGACGCCCGCCGTCAGCCAGATCAGCGACCAGGCGGTGGCGGCGGTCATGCCGACGCGCAGCACGATCGCCAGCAGGCTTTCGTCGGCGGCCAGGCTGTGCGGCGCGACCAGCGGGGCCAGGACGTCCAGCCCCACGAAGCCGGCCGCGGCCAGGGCCACGATCCGCCAGTCGCCATAGGCCACCAGCAGGGCCAGGGCGGCCAGGAAGGCCATGCGGGCGACGTCCTGCTGGGGATCGCCCCGGAAGGCCAGGACGAACAGGGTCACCTGTCCGACCAGGGCCAGGGCCGCGCAGGTGCGCTGCAGAAGCGTGTCGCGCCACAGGGCGAAGGCGGCCAGGGCCAGCACCGCCAGCACGGCGGCGCAGGCGAACGGCGCGGCGATCGGCGTTCCGGCGATGAAGCCGGCGGCCGGCACGACCGCCGCCATGGCCGCCACGCAGGCCACGACCAGCTGGCCGCCGACCCGACGCTGCGACTGGATGCTGTCAAACTCGATCAAACGCACGCCCGCCTCCGATGTTCGAGCCCAAAGGTCGATCATCGACGTTAATCGACAGTAATCGAGATCCGAAAATCCCTCTCGTTGTAGATACGTACGAATACGTACCGGCTCATGCAGCGCCTGTTTTTCTCAGAATGGGAAAGTAACGGCGGCGAATGCTGGGCTCGATGGCGATGACGGGCGGCCGCTATCCCTACGTCTTGCGCAGGAAATCGCCGACCAGCTTGGTCGTCGCCTGCGGGTTTTCTTCCATGATCCAGTGGCCCGAGGCCGGCACGACGCCTTCGGCGACGTCGCTGGCGGTGAAGCGCATGACCGCGGCCATGGTCAGGCCGAACGACTTCTCGCCGCCGAGCGCCAGGACCGGCATCGCAAGCTTGCCCTTCTCGGCGAGGATCGCCTTGTCGTCGATCGCGTCCTGGTCGAAGGCGGCGAACTGGGCGAAGCCGGCGTGCATGGCCCCGGGCAGGGCGTAGAGCTTGGCGTAATGGACGCGGGCGCCTTCGGAGAACTTGCTCGGGTCGGCCGAGAACTCGTTCCAGAAGCGGTCGAGATAGATCCGCTCGCGGCCGGCCACCAGCCGCTCCATGTCCGGCCCGCCGAAGCGGAAGTGCCAGAGCAGCGGGTTCTTGAGGATCTCCTCCCACGGGCCGATGCCCGGCACCGGCGCGTCGATCAGCACGAACCGCGTCACCCGCTCGGGATGCTGCATGGCGAAGGCGTAGCCGACCATGTTGCCGATGTCGTGGGTGACGAGGTCGGCCTTGTCGATCTTCAGGGCGTCCAGCACCCCGGCGACGTCGCCGGCCTGGGTCTTCTTGTCGTAGCCGCCGGGCGGGCGCGACGACAGGCCAAGGCCGCGCAGGTCGGGCACGATCACCGTGTGGTCGCGGGCCAGGTCGGCCGCCAGCGGCGCCCACATGTCGCCCGTCTCGCCGTAGCCGTGCAGCAGCACGACCGCCGGGCCCTTGCCGCCGACGCGCACATGGATGGTCGCGCCGTTGGTCGTGATCTCGCTGGTCTTGAACGTGCTCGGAAAGGGCGGCGGCTGGGCCACGGCCGGAGCGGCCGCGGCCAGCAGCAGGGCGAGGGCCAGGGAAGGGAGCAGGGACGTCGTGCGGCGCATGGTGAAGGCTCCGGTTGCGGTAGCGCTCACAATGCACGTCCCGCGCGCTTCGCGATCGGTGAAAAGCCGCGTCGCTTGCCTTTGCCGATCACTGTTACGTGTGGGGTCCCGCTCAAAGAAAAAGCCGCCCGGACCAGGTCCGGACGGCTTCTTCGTCTCGACGGCGTCGAGGCCTTAGTGGCTGTCGCGCGGCAGGCCCTTGGTCTGGGCGATGCGCTGGTACTTCACGGCCGGCTCCAGCACCGCGCCGGTCTCCATCTGGCCGACGAGGGCGCGCTGGATCTCCTGCCACGGGGTCTGGCTTTCCGGATACTTGTAGCCGCCGGCCGCCTCGAGGGCCTTGCGGCGCTCGGCCACTTCCTCGGGGGTGATCAGCACGTCGACGCGCGACTTGCGCAGGTCGAAGCGCACGCGGTCGCCGGTCTTCAGCAGCGCCAGGCCGCCGCCGACGGCGGCTTCCGGCGAGGCGTTGAGGATCGACGGCGAGCCCGAGGTGCCCGACTGGCGGCCGTCGCCGATGCAGGGCAGCTGCTTGATCCCGCGCTTGATGAGGTAGTCGGGGGCCCGCATGTTCACCACCTCGGCCGAGCCGGGATAGCCCACCGGGCCGGCGCCGCGCATGAACATGATCGAGTTTTCGGTGATGCCGACCGACGGATCGTCGATGCGGTGGTGGTAGTCCTCGGGACCGTCGAACACCACGGCGTCGCCGACGAAGGCGTCCGGATCGTCGGGGTTCGACAGGTAGCGGTCGCGGAATTCGCCGGAGATCACGCTGGTCTTCATGATCGCCGAGTTGAACAGGTTGCCGCGCATGACCACGAAGCCGGCGCGCTCGACCAGCGGGCGCTCGTACGGGCGGATGACGTTCTCGTCCTCGATCACGGCGTCGCGGCAGGCGTCGCCCATGGTCTGGCCCGAGACGGTCATGACGTCTTCGTGGATCAGGCCCTGCTTGATCAGCTGGGCGGTCACCGCCGGCACCCCGCCCGCGTGATAATAGTCCTCGCCCAGATATTCGCCGGCCGGCTGCAGGTTCACGAGCAGCGGGATGTTCTCGCCCTTCTCCTGCCAGTCGTCGACCGACAGCTCGACGCCGACGTGGCGGGCCAGGGCGTTCAGGTGGATCGGGGCGTTGGTCGAGCCGCCGATCGCCGAGTTGACGGCGATGGCGTTGAGGAAGGCCTCGCGGGTCAGGATGTCCGACGGCTTCAGGTCTTCCTTGACCATGTCGACGATGCGCAGGCCCGTCAGGTAGGCGTTTTCCTGACGGTCGCGGTAGGGGGCCGGGATGGCGGCCGAGCCGGTGAGCGACATGCCCAGCGCCTCGGTCAGCGAGTTCATCGTCGTGGCCGTGCCCATGGTGTTGCAGAAGCCGGTCGACGGGGCCGACGAGGCCACCAGCTTGATGAAGCCGGCGTTGTCGATCTCGCCGGCGGCCAGCATCTCGCGGGCCTTCCAGACGATGGTGCCCGAACCGGTGCGCTCGCCCTTGTACCAGCCGTTCAGCATCGGGCCGACCGACAGGGCGATGGCCGGGATGTTCACCGTGGCGGCGGCCATCAGGCAGGCCGGGGTGGTCTTGTCGCAGCCGATGGTCAGCACGACGCCGTCGATCGGGTAGCCGTACAGGGTCTCGACCAGGCCCAGGTACGACAGGTTGCGGTCCAGGCCCGCGGTCGGGCGCTTGCCGGTTTCCTGGATCGGGTGGACCGGGAACTCGATGGCGATGCCGCCGGCGGTGCGGATGCCTTCGCGCACGCGCTCGGCCAGCACCAGGTGGTGGCGGTTGCACGGCGACAGGTCCGAGCCGGTCTGGGCGATGCCGATGATCGGCTTGCCCGACTGCAGTTCTTCCAGGGTCAGACCGTAGTTCAGGTAGCGCTCGAGATAGAGCGCCGTCATGTCCACGTTGTCGGGATTGTCGAACCAGGCCCGCGAACGAAGGGGGCTAGGCGCTTTGGTGGTCATGACGGTCCTGTTTTTCCTCGGTCGATCCGATCGGGATCGCCTCGCTGGGCGAGGTTTATACTATTTGTCTGACTATACCGGCGGGCGGGGGTCGTCAACGACCGCCATGGCGTCGGCGGGCCCGCCGCCGAGCGGCGGCCAAGCGGCGAAACGTCGCGCGCCTTCAAGGCCTTGCGAGCGGTTCGCAAGTTTCGATCCTGCCTCCGCGCCCCGATGATAGCGCTCACATCATATCCGGCCGACGGCCATCCTGTCACTTGCGACGCCGTTCGGCGAGTCCTGATCGGCTGCAAATGTCTGAGCAATTGAGAGGGCGGGCGAAGCCCGGACCGATCCATCGCCCCCGCCCCGTTCTCTCCCCCCGTAAAATCCCCTCGAAAGCGGGGACTCAAGTGTTTTCCGCCCACTCCCGCCTCCCTCGCCCTTGTGGCGAGGGTCCATGCCAGCGACCGCTCAAACCTCGACCATCCTGGAAAGGTCTGAGCGGCTGAACGATGGATCCTGGGCACAAGGCCCAGGAAAGCGGTGTTTGGGTTGGGCTGACGGGGATACGGGGATAGAGCGCCGTCCATCCCCGTCGAGCGCGAACCAAACCCCAACCAATCCAGCTGCTTGCAACTTTATCAGCGGCCTGGATCAGACGCGTCGAGACCCGCTGCATAATGGACCTCGTCCCGTCGCGGGGAGAGGGCGCAAGGATCCGGCCCGAAGCGTGCGAAT
>JASGDR010000609.1:0-8993 GCA_047607095.1 Caulobacter sp. | reverse complement strand
TGTAAGTCATTGGATTGGTTTGGGTTTGAGGCGAGCTTACTGGGGATGCACGTGCGTCTATCCCCGTAACGCCCCCAAAGCACGCCTTCCTGGGCCTTGTGCCCAGGATCCATCGTTCAGCCGCTCGGATCTTGCCTGGACGGCCGAGGGCTGAGCGGTCGCCAGCATGGGCCCTCGCCACAGGGGCGAGGGAGGCGGGATCATTGGTTGAAAGCAAGGGGTGCGCCGGGCATCCAGCACGCTCGCTCCCAGTCAGCGCCTCTTGCGCCTGCAAGGGAGGATCAGCCCGCCCCCACCTGCTCCAGCATCGCCTTCGCCGCGGCCTTCTCGGCCTCCTGGCGGGACTTGCCCTTGGCGATGGCCGGGTCGACGTCCTTGACGCTGACCTCGACGGTGAACACCGGGGCGTGGTCGGGACCGGTGCGGTCGAGCACGCGGTAGGTCGGCAGCGGCCGGCCCTTGCCTTGCGCCCATTCCTGCAGCGCCGTCTTGGGATCGCGCGGACGCCCCTGCCCGGCCCGGTCGAACTCTTCCGACCACAGGTCGAGGAACACCTTCCGAGCCAGCTCCAGCCCGCCGTCCTGATAGAGGGCGGCCATCAAGGCCTCGCAGGCGCCGGCCAGGATCGATTCCGTCTCGCGGCCGCCGATCTTGCTGGACGAGGCCGACAGGCGCAGGGCCGGGCCGAGGTCGGCGCCCTTGGCCACGCGGGCGCAGGTCTCGCGGCTGACCAGGGCGTTGAGGCGCGGCGCGAGCTCGCCCTCCTTGGCCTTGGGGAAGCGCTCGGCCAGGGCTTCGGCGGCCAGGAGCCCCAGCACCCGGTCGCCGATGAACTCCAGCACCTCGTTGTCGCGGACCTTGGCCTTGGCGCCGTCGCCGACGCTGGCGTGGGTCAGGGCCCGTTCGAGCAGTTCGCGGTCTTCGAACCGATGGCCGATCCGGCGCTCCAGGTCGCCGACGGCGGCGACCCGTCTGTCCTTCACGGCCATGATCTTACTTCAGCACGCGGAAGAAGCGGCTCGGACGCGCGTCCAGGAACCAGGTCCAGGGCTTGAAGAGGTGCGCGTCGGCGTTCCACGACAGCAGGATGATCTGGGCCTTGCCGACCAGGTTCTCGGCCGGGACGAAGCCCACGCCGATGGCGTCGCCGGTGTACTGGTCGTTCTCGTAGTTCCACTTGCAGGTCCCGGAGTCCGTCTTGAACGGCGAGATGCCCGGGTTGAAGCGGCTGTCGGCCGAGTTGTCGCGGTTGTCGCCCATGAAGAAGTAGCAGCCTTCCGGAACGACATAGACGCCGGTGTTGTCGCCCTGGGTGTCCGGGCCGGCGTCGGCCTGGGTCAGATAGGTGCGACCCTCGGGCGTGGTTTCCTGGATGCGCTTCATCGGCTCGGTCACGCCGTAGCCGCTGTCGACCAGCACGTCGGCCAGGTCCTGGCGCTTGACCGGCTTGTCGTTGATGTAGAGCGCGCCGCCGCGGACCTGGATGCGGTCGCCGGGCAGGCCGACCAGGCGCTTGATGTAGTCGACGTGGCCGTCGCGCGGCAGCTTGAAGACGATGATGTCGCCCCGCTTGGGCGTCGAGCCCAGGATGCGCCCCTTGAACAGCGGCGGGCTGAACGGGATCGAGTGCTTCGAATAGCCGTACGAGAACTTCGAGACGATGATGTAGTCGCCTTGATAGAGATTGGGCTCCATCGAGGCCGACGGGATCGTGAACGGCTGGAACAGCAGCACCCGCAGCACCAGGGCGATGCCCAGGGCGTAGGCCACGGTCTTGATGATCTCGATGAATTCGTTGACGGCGCCGCCCTTTTCTTCTTCGGGGGGCGTGGTCTCGACGGCTTCGGTCATGCGCGGCGGGGCTCTTTGCGAATAGGGCCCAAGCGAGCCCGACAGGTCTTGCTAGACGCGGTTGTCGCCGCGGGCAAGCATCCGCGCGATAGTGGCGCTTCATGGCGGCGATTGGGCGAAGCGCGCCGAGGCCGCCTTAAAGATTATTCATTGGCCCCGCCTCTTGGCGAATGATGTTCTCCGGCGCGTTTCGTCAGGGGATCCGCCATGCGTCCGTCCATCCCGTTTCTCGCCCTCACCGCCGGCCTGAGCGCCGTTTCGGTCGTCCAGGCCGCCGAGGTCGCCCCCCGCCCGGTGGTCGAGGGCGTGGCCAAGGCGATCGCCGACAACTACTACGACGCCGCCAAGGGCGAGGCCGTGGCCGCGCAGCTGCGCGCCGAGGCCGCCAAGGGCGCCTACGACCGCCTGACCGACCCGCGCGACCTGGCCACCGCGCTGAGCGAGCGCCTTCGCCCCCTGGACCATCACTTCAACGTCTCCTGGTCGCCGCCCTCGGCGGACGGCCCGCCGCCGGCCCGCGGCGCGATTCCGATCGCCGGCCCGGCGGGCGCGCCCAGGACCGATCCCTTCCGGCGCGGCAACTACGGCGTCCGTCGGGTCGAGATCCTCGGCGGCAACCTCGGCTACATCGACATGCGGATGTTCGCCCATTTCGAATTCGGCGAGCCCGACGCGCCCGCCCGCAAGGCCATCGAGGCGGCGCTGCAGACCGTCGCCAACACCGACGCGGTGATCATCGACCTGCGCGACAACGGCGGCGGCTCGCCGGCCATGGTCGGCTATCTCTCCAGCGCCTTCACGCCCAAGGGCGCCGACATCTACAACACCTTCAAGTACCGCGCCGGAACCGAGAGCGAGGCCCCCAAGGACTGGTATCCGTCCCCGCGCCTGGACGCGCCGCTCTACGTGCTGATCAGCGGCCGTACCGGCTCGGCGGCCGAGGCCTTCGCCTATACGCTGAAGAACGCCAAACGCGCCGTGATCGTCGGCGAGGCCAGCGCCGGCGCGGCCAATCCCGGCGGCCCCGTACCGGTGGCCGGCGGCTTCTCGATCTTCGTTTCGAACGGCTCGCCCGTCAGCCCGGTCACCGGAACCAACTGGGAAGGCGACGGCGTGCAGCCCGACGTCGCCGTTCCCTCGGCCAAGGCCCTCGACACCGCCCGCGCCCTGGCCCTGGAGGCCGTGCTGAAGACCGCCTCCGGCCCCGACGCCCAGGACGCCCGCTGGGCGCTGGAGGCGGTCCGCGCCGAGGCCTCGCCGCCGGCGTCCAAGCCCCTCGCCGACTATGTCGGAAGCTACGGCGGGATAGAGATCGTGCAGGTCGACGGCCGCATCGGCATGAAACGCGGCCGCCGGCCGGTCACCGTGCTGCTGCCGCTGGGCGGCGAGGCCTTCACCGTGCAGGGCGAGCCCAGCCGCCGGGTGGTGTTCGAACGCGACGCCAAGGGCTCGGTCATCGCCTTCGAGGCCGTCAGCTCCGACGGCGGCGGTTCACGCTATCGCCGCGAGGCGGCGTCGGCGCGCTAGATCGTCAGGGTCGCCAGCACGACCACGGCGACCAGGGCCAGGAAGCCCCAGCCGATGGCCAGCCAAGCGAACGGCCGCTCCTGCCAGGGCGCCGGCCGCCTCGGCGGCGGTGAAGTCTCGTCGGTCCAGATGGCCATGTCGTCCCCCGTTTCGAAACGACCCAGCGACCGCTTCGGAAGGAGAAAACTGCAAGCCGCGCGCCGCGCCCTCAGGACGCCGGCAGGGCCTCGATGATTACGAAGGCCTGGGCGTAGGGATGATCGTCGGTCAGCGACAGGTGGATCACCGGAACCATGCCCTCGGGGATCAGCTGGGCCAGCTTGGCCGCCGCCCCGCCGGTCAGGGCCATGGTCGGCTTGCCCGACGGCAGGTTGACCACCCCCATGTCGGCCAGGTGCACGCCCTGCTTGAGGCCCGTGCCGAGCGCCTTGGAACAGGCCTCCTTGGCGGCGAAGCGCTTGGCGTAGCTGGAGGCGCGGTCGGGCTTGCGCTCGGAGCGCTTGCGCTCGATCTCGGTGAAGACCTTGTTGGTGAAGCGCTCGCCGAAGCGTTCGAGGCTCTTTTCGATCCGGCGAATGTCGCTGAGGTCCGAACCGATGCCGATGATCACGCCGCGCGCTCCAGCCGGGCCGCGTCCATCAGCGCCCGCATCCGCTGGATGGCGGCGGGCAGGCCGACGAAGATCGCTTCGCCGATCAGGAAATGGCCGATGTTCAGCTCGACGATCTGCGGAATGGCCGCGACGGGTTTGACCGTGGCGTAGTCGATGCCGTGGCCCGCGTGGACCTCCAGCCCCAGCGAGGCGGCGAAGGCCGCGCCGGACTTCAGCCGCTCCAGGATCGTCGCGGCGCGTTCGACCTCGCCGGCCCGGGCGGCGTCGCAATAGGCGCCGGTGTGCAGCTCGACCACCTGGGCGCCGACGTCGGCCGAGGCCTGGATCTGCGCGGGGTCGGGCTCGATGAACAGCGACACCCGCGCGCCGACGGTGCGCAGACGGGCGGTGGCGTCGGCGATGCGATTGGCGCCCTTCACGACGTCGAGGCCGCCCTCGGTGGTCACCTCCTCGCGCCGCTCGGGCACCAGGCAGGCGGCGTGCGGCTTGGCGCCCAGCGCGATGCCGACCATCTCGTCGGTGACCGCCATCTCGAAGTTCAGCGGCTTGCCGCGCTTGAGGCAAAGGTCGGTCAGCACGGCGATGTCGGCGTCGCTGATATGGCGGCGGTCTTCGCGCAGGTGCGCGGTGATGCCGTCGGCGCCGGCGGCGAGCGCCAGCTCGGCGGCCCGCACCGGTTCCGGATAGCTCGACCCGCGCGCGTTGCGGATCGTGGCCACGTGGTCGATGTTGACGCCGAGCCGCAGCATCGCGCTCAGCCCTTCAGCCGACGGCTGCCCGGATCCTCGATCGGGATCGCGGCCAGTTCGGGCGGCAGGGCGTCAGCCGGATAGGCCGGCACTTCCAGGCTCGCCAGAGCGATCAGCGGCACGCCGACATCGGCCTTGCCGCCCGAGCGGTCGACGATGCAGGCCGCGGCCACGACGTCGCCGCCGGCGTCCTTGATGGCCTGGATGCATTCGCGCGACGACAGGCCGGTGGTGACGATGTCCTCGACCATCACGACCTTCTGGCCCGGCTCCAGGTGGAAGCCGCGGCGGAACTTGAAGCCGCCGCCCTCGCGCTCGACATAGATCGACGGCACGTTCAGGTGACGGGCGGTCTCGTAGCCGGGGATGATCCCGCCGACGGCCGGCGACACGGCCACGTCGACATGGCCGACGGTGGCGACGATCTTGTCGGCCAGGGCCTTGCAGAGGCGTTCGCAGCGCTCGGGCCGCATGAACACCAGGTTCTTCTGCAGGAAGACGGGGCTGTGCAGGCCGCTGGACAGCACGAAGTGGCCTTCGCGCAGGGCGCCGGCGGCGCGGAATTCTTCGAGGACGTCGTCGTTGGTCATGAGGCGTGGATATAGACCAGCGCGGCGAGTCTACAAACCACCGACAAAGGGGCGTAGGACAGCCGCCATGAACGACTCCCCTCTTCGTCCCCGCGTCGGCTGCGGCGCGGCCATCATCGACGGCCAGGGCCGCATCCTGCTGGTCCAGCGCCGCCGCGAGCCTGAAGCCGGGCACTGGGGCCAACCGGGCGGCAAGCTCGACTGGGGCGAGCCCGGCCGCGCCTGCGCCGAGCGCGAGATCCGCGAGGAACTGGGGATCGAGGTCGTCGCCGGGCCGGTGCTGGCCGTCACCGACATGATCGCGGCCGACAGCCACTGGCTGGCCGTCACCTACCGCGCCGACGGCTGCGTGGGCGAACCGGCGATCCAGGAGCCGGAGGCGATCGCGGACTGGGGCTGGTTCGCGCTGGACGCTCTGCCCTCGCCCCTGACCCAGGCGACGGCGGACGCGGTGGCCGCGCTGCGGAACTCGAACTGAAAATTATTTCGGGGGCCGCGTCACGCGCGCGCGCCTCGCCTCGTCATGGCGGCGCAACCCTTTCACAGGAGACCCGCCATGACCGCCAAGCTCGATCCCTTCGCCGCCGCTCCCACCGTGATGAAGTCGTGGTTCACCGCCTCGACGCTCATCGCCGCCAGCCTGGAGCCGAGCCTGATCGAACTGGTCAAGATCCGCGCCTCGCAGATCAACGCCTGCGCCAACTGCATCAACATGCACACCGTTGAAGCCCGCGCTCAGGGCGAGACCGAGCAGCGCATCTACCTGCTGTCGGCCTGGCGCGAGGCCCCCTGCTACACGACCCGGGAACGCGCCGCACTGGCCTGGACCGAGACCCTGACGCGCCTGTCGGAAGGCCATGCCCAGGAGGCCGCCTACGCCGACCTCGCGGCCCAGTTCAGCGAGGAGGAACAGGTCAAGCTGACCCTGATGATCAACGTCATCAACGGCTGGAACCGCCTGGCCGTGGGCTTTGGTCTCTGGATCGAGCAGCCGGTGAAGGCGGCGGCCTAGTCCGGAGAGAAAACCTCGCCCTTCGACAAGCTCAGGGTGAGGTTTTCGCCAAGTCCGCAGCGCTTGAAATGGTCCTCATCCTGAGCTTGTCGAAGGACGAGGGCCGCGCGGGGCTCTAACCCCGCGTCCGGTCCACCGTCTCGACCGACGGGCAGGTGCGCAGCGCCGCCGAGATGTTGGTCAGGTGCTTGGCGTCGCGCACCTCGACGTCGATGTCGGTGTCGAAGAAGTCGCTCTGCCGGTGATGCATGCGCAGGTTGACGATGTTGCCGCCCGCCTCGCCGATGATCGTGCAGACCTGCCCCAGCACGCCGGGCGCATTGCCGATGGTGGCGTGCAGGCGGGCCAACGAGACGGTGTCGCGCTCGGCTTCCGGCGTCCAGTTCAGGTCGCGCCAGAGGTCCTCACGGTCCTCGAACTCGGCCAGCTTCGGACAGTCGATGGTGTGGACGTCCAGACCTTCCCCGTCTTCGCGCAGGATGCCGACAATGCGGTCGCCCGGCACCGGGCTGCAACAGTGGGCGAAGTGCAGCGAGACGCCCGGCGTCAGGCCGCCGCCGCGCACATAGAGCCGCGCGCCCTTGCCGCCCTCGATCTTGCGACGGGCCGTGGCGGCCTCGCGCTCGGCGTCCTTCATGCCCGGGAACGCCGTCTCCAGCACCTGGCTGGGCGTCACCCGGCCGCGGCCGACGGCGTCGAACAGGGCCTCCTCGCTTTCCAGCACGAACCGTTCGAGGATCGGCCGCAGCGACACGTCCTTTAGGCTCTTGCCGGCCCGCTCGAAGATCTGCTCCACCGAGGCCCGGCCCAGACGTAAGAACTCTTCCTTCTCGGTCTGGCGGATGTGACGACGGATGGCCGAACGCGCCCGCCCCGTGACCGTCAGCGAGCGCCAGTCCGGCGGCACCACGGGCTTTGAGCCGCGGATCACCTCGACCACGTCGCCGTTGGTCAGGATGGTGCGCAGCGGCTTGAGCTCGCCGTTGATCTTCACGCCGATGCAGGTGTCGCCGACGCTGGTGTGGACGGCGTAGGCGAAGTCCAGCGGCATCGCGCCCCGCGGCAGGCTGACCAGCTTGCCCTTGGGGGTGAACACGAACACCTGGTCGAGGAACATCTCGAGCTTGGCGTGCTCGACCAGTTCTTCACTGTCACCGCCGTGTTCCAGCACCTGCACCAGCTGGCGCAGGTTCGCCAGCGGATCGCGGCCGCCGGCGGCCTCCATGCCTTCCAGGTCGAGGCCGTAGGAGGCGTCCTTGTAGCGGAAGTGAGCGGCCACGCCCTCTTCGTTGACCCGGTCCATGGCCTCGGTGCGGATCTGCATCTCGATGCGCATGCCGCGCGGACCGACCACCGTCGTATGCAGCGAGCGGTAGTTGTTGCGCTTGGGCGTCGAGATGAAGTCCTTGAAGCGGTCGGGCACGCTGGACCAGGCGCGATGCACCACGCCCAGGGCGCGATAGCAGTCCTCCTCGCTGTCGACGATCACGCGGAAGGCGTAGATGTCCGACATCTGCGAGAAGCCGATCGATTTGCGCTGCAGCTTGCGCCAGATCGAATACGGAGCCTTCTCACGGCCGAAGACGCGGGCCGGCAGGTTGGCCGACTCCAGGCGGGCCTGGATCTCCTGGCTGACCAGGGCCACCGCCCCGCCCTGTTCCTCGCGCAGCTTTTCCAGGCGGCGGACGATGGCGTCGCGGGCGACCGGGTTGGTGTGCTGGAAGGAAAGCTCCTCCAGCTCGGTGCAGATCCTGTGGCAGCCGATGTTGCGGGCCAGCGGCGCGTAGATGTCGCGCGTCTCGCGGGCGATGCGCTCTCGCTTGGCCTGGTTCTTGATGAAGTGCAGCGTCCGCATGTTGTGCAGACGGTCGGCCAGCTTGACCAGCAGGACGCGCACGTCCTTGGAGATGGCCAGGATGAACTTGCGCAGGTTCTCGGCCTGGCGCGTGTGCTCGGCCTGCAGCTCCAGCTTGGAAAGCTTGGTGACGCCTTCGACCAGCTCGGCGATCTCCTCGCCGAACAGCTTGCCGATCTCTTCCTTGGTGACCGGCGTATCCTCGATCACGTCGTGCAGCAGCGCCGTGACGATGGTCGCGGTGTCGAGCCGGTATTCGGTGAGGATGCCCGCCACCTCGATCGGGTGGGCGTAGTAGGGGTCGCCGCTGGCGCGCGTCTGGCTGCCGTGCATGCGCATGGCGAAGACGTAGGCGCGGTTGAGCAGAGCCTCGTCGGCCGTCGGGTCGTAGGCGTGGACCCGCTCGATCAGCTCGTACTGGCGAAGGAACTTGCGCGGCTTGGGCGCGGGGGCCGGTTCGGCCGGGGTCTCGGCGCCGTTGACGGGGGCCGGAGACGACGACGCGCCCGATTCGGAATCGGGCGCGCGTTCGGACGGAGCGGCGGCGGGCGCCGCTTCGAGGGTCAGAGGGTCTGCGCCGTCGGGGCTCAGTACCGCTCCTCCTGACCGCCGTCGCGGTCGCTTTGCAGCGCGCGAACGAGTTCCAGTTCGCTCATCTGCATGTGGGTCGGATCGGCCAGCAGGGCGAGGGTTTCGGCCTCTTCCTCGGCTTCCGAATGTTCGTCGACGCGCTGCAGCGTGGTGATCAGGTGCTCCTTGAGCCCCTCGTGATCGATCACGTCGTCGGCGATCTCGC
>JASGDR010000608.1:0-4767 GCA_047607095.1 Caulobacter sp. | reverse complement strand
GGCGGCGAGCTGCTGTCGCCCCGCGCCCGGCTGCTGGGCGAGCTGGGGCCGGCGCCCGCGCGCGAGCGGGCCGAACGCCGGCTCGACGCCTTCCTGGCCGCCGAGGTCGACCGCCATCTTTCGTCCCTGCGCAAACTGCAGCAGGCCCTGGCCGGCGGCGAACTGCGCGGCCTGCCGCGAGGCGTCGCCCACCGCCTGCTGGAAGCCGGCGGCGTGCTCGACAAGCGCCCCCTCGATCCCGAACTGAAGGCGCTCAGCCAGGCCGAGCGCCGCACGCTGAAGAGCCTGGGCGTGCGCATCGGAGCCTTCACCCTCTATTCGCCGGGCGTGCTGAAGCCGGAGGCGATCGCCTGCGCCCGGGCGCTTGACCCCGGCGGCTGGCGCGGCGCGCTGGTCGGTCTCGCGCCGCTGCCCTCGCCCCTGCCCTCGCCCCGGGCGCTGGCCGCCAGCGGCCTGCGCGTCGCCGGCAAGCACCTGGTCCCGGTCGAGACCCTGGAAAAGCTCGACGGCCTGCTGCGGGCCGAGCAGCGTCCCGGCGGCGTGGTCCTGACCCCCGCCGCCCTGGAAGCCCTGGGCTGGACGGCGGCCGAGGCCTCGTCGGTGCTGCGCGCGCTCGACTACACCCCGGCCGTGCGGGCCAAGCCCGACGCCCCGATCATCTGGAAGCGCCGCGGCGCCCAGCGGCTGGAGCCCAAGCCGGTCAAGGCCCGCCCGGACTCGCCGTTCGCGGCCCTGGCCAGGCTGACCGAGCCGCCGCCGGTTCCATCGGGGCGCCGCAGGAAGCCCCGCCGCCGCAAGCCGACCGCGAGCGTCGAAAAGGCCGCTTCATGAGCCACGAGGTTCATGACGAACACTGCCGGGCCGACGTCTGGCTGTGGCGCGCCCGCTTCTTCAAGACCCGCTCGATGGCCGCCCGCTTCGTCGACGAGGGCCGCATCCGCCTGACCCGCGCGGGCTCGGCCGAGAGCCGCATCGACAAGCCCTCCCGCGCGCTCAAGGCCGGCGACGTGCTGGTCTTCGCCATCGGCGGCCGGCTGGTGAACGTGCGCATCCTCGACTGCGGCGAACGCCGCGGCCCGGCGACCGAGGCGCGGGGCCTGTACGAGGCTGTGGAGGGATAGCGGAAAAAACCGCGGCGTCGATCAAGGGCGTTTGCCGACGGCTGAAGTTATCGCGTAGCGTGCCCGCATGCGTCTGCTCGCCGTCGCCGCCGTCCTGTCTCTTGGTCTATCCGCGCCGGCGTTCGCCCAGGGAACGTGCCGCATGGTGCATGGCCGCATGATGCTGACCAACGGCACGCCTTCCGTCCGCATCAGGGTGGACGGCGCCAAGGTGATGCTCGGCGTCGTCCAGCAGGACGAGACGTTCGGGGACTTGCCCGCCAACCTCCGTCGACTGTGGGGCGCTCAGGGCGACGAGGCCATGTGGAGCAACGATCTGACAGGCGATTTCGAGGTCTGCCCGGTCTCGAAGATCCGAGCGGGCGAAATGCAGACCGTTCGCGTCCGGAAGGCGCGCGGCCTGAAGGTCCGTCCGAGGGACTGATCCTCAGCTCCGGATCCGGAACGGATATGGGCGCGCGCCTCCAACCTTCGCCATAGACGCCGCCGCGCCATCCGCTACCTTCGGTGGAGCTTTTTCGGGGGAGTAGATCGCGTGGCGTCGTTCCGTTCGGCCGTGGCCGTGAGCCTGGCCCTGTTGTTCACCGGCGTCGCCCACGCCCAATCTCCCGCCCAGCCGCCGCCATCCGGCAATCCCGCCAAGCCCCCGCCGCCGATCCGCGCCTTCGACCTGCCGCAGATCGAGGCCTTCGGCGCGGCCATCTATCGCCAGGACATCGCCGCCTGGCTGGCCACCGACGCCCTCGTCGCCAAGGTCCCCGACCTTCAGGGCGCCGGGGTCAAGGGCTGGCTGGTGGAGGACGACGGCAAGGCGGCCACGGTGCGCTTCCTGCGCGACGTCGGCACGGGGCTGGAGATCGGCTACGACATCGTCGTCGACGGCAAGGGCGCGGGCCCGGTCACCGAGCCGGCCGTGCGCAAGCTGACCGACGACGAGCGCCTGATGTTCTCGGCCCGCCAGGCCGCGATCGCCGCCAAGCCCAGCTCCTGCCGCCCCGGCTACAACACCGCCATCGTCCGCGACCCGCAGGGCGACGGCTTCATCGTCTGGCTGCTGGCCCCGTCGCCGGCGGCCGGCGCCATCCCGTTCGGCGGCCACTACCGCGTCACCGTGGCCGGCGACGGCAGGACCGTGACCCGCGTCGACGCCCTGTCGGCCTCGTGCCTGCTGCTGGATCGGGACGCCAAGGACGCCAAGGGCGACCCGGTGATGATGTACGCCACCCACATCGTTTCGCCCACGCCGGTCGAGAGCCACGTGTTCCTGAGCCTGCTCTACAAGCTGCCCCTGGCGATCGGCACGGGACCGGACGAGATCTGGCTCGTCGACCAGGGCCGGGTCCAGAAGGCGCGGCTGAAATAGCCGGAGCCGCCCGCGCGCCCCGCCCGTCAGGACGTCGATCTCGCGCCCGATCCGGGGCGTGGCCGCGGCCTCGGGCTCCGGCTCCGGAGGCTTTGCGCATGGCCTCGCGATCGAGTTCGTCCCCGATGGCGGAGCACGGCTCATCCATCGCCGCCATCAGCCGCTGCTCGCCCCTTGGCGGACATATCGAGCGCCCGCTGAGGGTCGTGAGCCGAATTTGGTTTTACCGCTCATTCCGGACGATCAAATCACCGTCGCGAGCAAGTGTCCGCCACGGTCGACACCCGCCTTTGTGGCGGGGATCCCTACCGCGGCATCGTCGTGGCCTGGCGGCGCACGATCCGGCAGCGGGTCGCGCCGAACCTGGTGGCGCAGAAGCCCGTCTCGTCCGAGCCGGGATGGATCACCACCCAGCGGTCGCGGTCGCACTGATGCCAGGTCTGGCGAAAGCCGCCGCGGTCGTCATAGAGGAACACCGGGGTGTCGCCGTCGGTGTAGAACCGGGTCATGCCGGTGAAGCCGCCGAAGCTGGTCTTGCCGTTGACCACGCCGCAGACCCGGCCGCCGCGCATCATCCACACCCCGCCCAGCTCCAGTTCGCGGGACTGCTTCAGCCGCGCCACCAGCGCCGGATGGACCACCGCCCAGCGCTGGGCGGCCTGCTGCTTGGCCAGCAGCAAGGCCGGTCCCCGGGCCGGCGGCAGCGGCCCCATGGCCCGCTCGAAGCGGATGAAGTCGAACACGGCGTAGGCCAGAGCGGCCAGCAGGGCGAGGGCCAGAGCGGCGCCGAGGATGCGCCAGACCAGGGCGGCGCGTTTGCGGCCCGAATTGACGTCGGGAACGGGCAGGACGAACGACACGCGCGGGCTCTCCCTGAAGACCAGAAAGATTACACATGTAATTCAGATGGACGCAACCGAAGATCGCGTCGAGGTCCTCATCCTGAGGCGCCCGCCCAGCGGGCCTCGAAGGACGCAAGGAGCCCCTACTGCGCCGCCGTCGCGACGTTGCGATGCAGCGGCGGCGGGGTGACCCCGTCGACGAACACGCGGGCCGTGCCGCCGGGCACGCGGAAAGGCGGCACGTCCAGGCCGCGCGGGGCCAGGGTCCAGACCGCCAGGATGGTCATGGCCGTCAGGGCCGCGATGGTGACCGTCAGCCCCTCGGCGGCGACCGGACCGGGTCCGGCCAGCACCCGCACGCGGGCGACCAGCGGATGGCGGCCGAAGGCGCAGGCCAGCGGCGAAGCGGCCGTGCAGGCGTGGGCCTTCATCAGCGTCTCGGCGTAGCGCTTGCGGGCCTTGGGGCTCAGGGCCACGACGTCGGCGTCGCAGGCGATCTCCTGGTCCAGGCGCGCGATCGCCGCGCCCAGGTGGACGAAGGGGTTCAGCCAGCCCAGCACCTGCAGGGCGGTGATGATCAGGTTGCCGCGCGGATCGCCGCGCCGCATGTGGGCCCGCTCGTGGGCCAGCACCAGCTCGCGCTCGTCGGCGTCGAAGCGCTGGGCGAAGTCGCGCGGGATGACCAGGCGCGGGCAGAAGACGCCCATCACCGCCGGCCCCTCCAGCCCGGCGCGGGCGCGACGGCGGAAGGCCCGTTCGGCCAGGGCGATGAAGGCGGCCAGGCCGACCACGCCGACGACCCAGACGCCCAGCATGGCCACGGCCAGCAGGCGTTCGGGCGGCTGGGCCGCGCTGCCCGCCTTCAGGGCCTCCGACAGGCTCGGAAACACGCTGACCAGGGCCGCGACCGGGGCCAGCCGCCACAGCTTGTAGACCGCCTCCGGCCCCACCAGCCGGCGAACCGGAACCCGCAGCGCCAGGACCAGCAGAACCCCGGCGGCGGCGGCGAACTGCGCCCGCAGCAGGGTCAGGGCCAGCAGCTCAATCAGCATCGTCCAGCTCCGCGATCAGCTGCTTCAGCTGCCTGACCTCGTCGGGCGACAGCGAGCGGTGCTTGGCGAAATGCGCCACCAGCGGCGTCAGGCTGCCGCCGAACAGGCGGTCGAGCAGCCCCTGGCTCTCGCTTTGCAGATATTCGGCGCGGCTGACGATCGGCACGTAGCGCACGCGCCCGTCGATACGGCGCGACTCGATGGCCTTGCGCTTGAGCAGGCGGTTGATCAGCGTCTTGACCGTGGCCTCGCCCCAGCCCTGCGGGGCGGCGACGGCTTCGAGAACCTCCTCGACGGTCAGAGGACTCTTGATCCAGAGCGCCTCCATGACGTGGCTTTCGGCTTGGGTGATGCTCATGACGGCCCGCTGCGCTGCTGCACCGAATGAT
>JASGDR010000607.1:0-2964 GCA_047607095.1 Caulobacter sp. | reverse complement strand
GTCGTGGTGCCGTCGACGGTGACCGTGCTGTCCGAGCCCGTCAGCATGATGCCGCCGGCCACGTCGGCCGACACCACCACGGCCGAACCGCTTTGCAGCAGGTTGTCGCTGTAGGAGACGATCTTGGCCAGGGTCGAGGAGGTGGCGCGGCATCATGCTGACGGGCTCGGACAGCACGGTCACCGTCGACGGCACCACGACGACCACGGTCACCACCAGCTATTCCTCGACCGGCACCGGCTCGATCTCGGTGCAGGGCGAGGCGCCGGCCCTGCTGATCGGCTCCGACACCCAGGACATCACCATCGGGACGGTCGGCACGGACGCCGACGGCTACGCCCTGATCATCAAGGGCTCGATCTCGGCGGCGGGCGTCTATGACGGGGTCACGGCCACGGCCCTGCAGATCGGCGGCGACGCCGGCTACACCACCACCCTGACCGGCGGCATCCGCCTGGACGGCTCGATCACGGCGGCCACCTACGAAGCCGACTCGACGGCGATCCACCTGAAGTCCGGTGCGGACGTCGAGACGCTGTTCAACCGCGGCACCATCAGCTCCAGCTCCTATTCGTACGCGGAGTCCGGCACGACGGCGACGTCCTACGGCCTGGTCATCGACTCCGGCGCGACCCTGACCAGCCTCAACAACACCGGCACCATCGCGGCCACCCGCACGGGCGAGAGCGGCGACGCGGTGGCGGTGATCGACAAGTCCGGGACCCTGACCTCGATCACCAACAGCGGCCATATCTACGCCGCGGTGGTGGCGCCGACCGTGACCACGGCGGGCGACACGGTGACGACCACGGCGACCGGCTCGGCCGTCGCCTTCGACCTGACGGCCAACACCACGGGCGTCACCTTGACCCAGACGGCCGCCACCTCGAACAGCGGCTCGGTGGCGGGCACCACCTCGGTGACCCTGACCACCACCACGGCCACGACGATCACGCCCTACATCTACGGCGACGTGCTGTTCGGCTCGGGCGACGACACCCTGAACCTGCTGGCCGGCTATCTGGTGGGGGCGATCTCGTTCGGCGAGGGCGACGACGTCCTCTATATCGACGGCGGGGCCACGGCCTACGGCGACCTGATCGACCCCGACGGCCTGGGCTCGCTGACCATCGGCGACGGCCGCCTGACGGTGACCAACACCGACACCATCGCGGTCAAGAGCCTCAACCTGGGCAGCGAATCGAACCTCTTCATCACCGCCAACCCGACGACCGGGGCCTACACCTCGTTCACGGTGGGGACGGCGACGATCTCCAGCGGCGCGACGATCGGGGTGCGCCTGACCAGCCTGCTGACCGACCCGACCACCTATACGGTGATCACCGCCGACTCCCTGACGGCCGGAACCCTGGCCAGCAGCGTCTCGCAGGCGCCCTATCTCTACGTCGCCACCGCCTACGCCGAGGACAACAGCGTCTATCTGGACGTGCGCCGCCGCACCGCCGCCGAGGCGGGAATGAGCACCGGCCAGGCCTCGGCCTACGATTCGGTGTTCGCGGCCCTGGGTCAGGATTCGACGATCGCCAGCGCCTTCCTGAACCAGTATTCGCGCGACGGATTCTACAATCTCTACAACCAGATGCTGCCCGACACCGGGGTGGGGGCGTTCCGCGCCCTGACCTCGATCAACCAGCAGATCGGCGAGGCCACGGCCGACCGGCCCGACGTCGGCGACCGCTATGGTCCCGACAGCGTCTGGGTGCAGGAGGTCAACGCCCTGGTGCGCATCGACGACGGCGACACCCTGGGCTCGGACACCTATGCGGTGGGCTTCGTGGCCGGCTACGAGGCCATGGGCGACGCGGGCGGGGCCCTGGGCGTGACGCTGTCGCTGGTGAACCTGCAGTCCAAGGACACCGCCGCCAAGGTGGGCGAGCAGAACAGCGGCATGTTCGCCCAGACCGGCGCCTACTGGCGCCGCTCGGTCGGCGGCTGGCGGTTCAATCTGGGCGGCGGCGGCGGCGGCGGCCGCTTCAAGGGCCGGCGGGTGTTCATCTCCGAGGACGTGGACGAGGACGACGAGGCCGACGTCATCATCAAGAACCGCTCGTCCTGGTACGGGCTGACCGGCTACGCCTTCGGCGGCGTGTCCTATCGCCAGGACATCGGCCAAGCCTATCTGCGGCCCGAGGCGCGGATGGACTACACCTATCTCTACGAGAGCAAGCAGGAGCAGTACGGCGGCGGCGACGGCTTCGACCAGGTCATCCAGGCCCGTTCGTTCAGCAACCTGTCGGCCAATCTGGGTCTGGCCTACGGCAGGCGCTACGCCAGCGCCGACGGCGTGTGGGTCGAGCCGGAGGTGCGGGTGGGCTATCGCCAGACCCTGGCCGGCGACATCGGCGACACGGTGGCGTCCTTCACGGGAAGCGGCTCGAACTTCACGATCAGCTCGATCGACAACCGCCAGGGCGCGCTGACGCTGGACTTCGGGGTGCGGGCGGGCTCGGCCCTGTCCTATTTCGCCGTCAAGGGCGGCGTGGAGGCCACCAGACACCAGAAGGCCTACAAGTTGAGCTTCAGCGGGCGGGCGATGTTCTAGGGGCCTTGTAAGGGCCTTTCTGGAGAGGCGGCTTCGTCCGGACCCGGCTGATCGTGCGTACGGCGGCCGGGTCTTTCCCGAGGCAGAATGCATTTAAACCGACGTTACGTGAAAAACCTGTTTGACATCTCCGTAGGGTCGTTTAGATAGCCGCCTCCGCCGCGACGCAACGCACCGGCGGGGCCGCTCCCGGGACTTCCGAGGCGGTTGGGGCTTCCGGCCCCGGTCTTTGACATTGTTGATTTGGAAAGAGAAACGCAGGCGGCGGCGCTCTAGCAGATGGTCTTAACCAGGCCATTATAGACGTCGACGAATTTGCGGTCTCTTGAAGACACCATTAATACGGTGGCTGAGCTTTAGGGCTTGGTCATTGTGTGATGGGAACTCGTCAAGAAACTATG
>JASGDR010000606.1:0-3183 GCA_047607095.1 Caulobacter sp. | reverse complement strand
GGCCGCGGCCCTGTGCCTGGCGACCGCCGCCGCGCCCGTCCTGGCTCTGGCCGCGCCGGCCGCCGCGGCCGCGACCTCGGCCGATCAGCGGTTCGAGGCGATCTACACGGCCGAGTACGCGTGGCGGGTCAGCCAGTCTGCGCCTGACGAGGACAATCCCAACGCGCCCAAGCGCCTGCCCGACGTGGGGCCCGCCGTGCAGGCCGCGCGCCTGGCCCGCTGGACCGAGGTGTCGCGCCAGCTGGCCGAAATCCCGGTCGCCCAGCTGTCGACCCAGAACAGGATCAACTTCGCCGTCTACAAGGGCCAGATCGACGCCCTGCTGGCCGAGCAGAAGTACCGCGAGTACGAAAAGCCGCTCAGCGCCGACACCAGCTTCTGGGGCGACGTGGCCGAGTGGTCGCGCGGTTCGTTCCGCAGCGAGGACGACTACCGCAACTACATCGCCATGCTGCGCGAGATCCCGCGCTACTACGGTCAGCAGATCGGCAACATGCGCAGCGGCCTGAAGCGGGGCTTCACGCCCGCCAGGATCACCCTGCAAGGCCGCGACGCCGGCGTGGTGCTGGCCGCCGAGGCCAAGACCCCGCAGGACTCGCCGTTCTACGCGCCGTTCAAGACCATGCCGTCGGTGATCCCGGCGGCGACGCAGGCCGAACTGCGCAAGCAGGCGGCCGAAGCGATCGCCAAGGACGTGACGCCGGCCCATGCGGATCTGCTGGCGTTCCTGCGCAAGGAATACATTCCCGGCGCGCGTTCCTCGCTGGCGGCCTACGACCTGCCGGACGGCAAGGCCTACTACCAGTCCAAGATCGTCGAGTTCACCACCACCGACCACACGCCCGACGAGATCCACGCCATCGGACTTGCGGAGGTCGCCAAGATCCGCGGCCGGATGCTGGACGTGATGAAGGAAGTGGGCTTCCAGGGCGATCTGCCGGCCTTCCTGACCTATCTGCGCACCGATCCCAAGTTCTACGCCAAGACCCCGCAGGAGCTGCTCAACCGCGCCGCCTGGATCGCCAAGACCTTCGACGGCAAGGCAAGCCAGTGGTTCGGCCGCATGCCGCGCAGCCGCTTCGCCATCAAGCCTGTGCCCGACGAGATCGCGCCGTTCTACACCGGCGGTCGGGGCGGGCCGGGCATCTATCTGGTCAACACCTACGACCTGCCGTCGCGCCCGCTCTATTCGCAGGTCGCCCTGACCCTGCACGAGAGCGCGCCGGGCCACGCCTTCCAGATGCCGCTTGCGGCCGAGAACAAGGACCTGCCGGCCTTCCGCCGCGACACCTACCTGTCGGTCTACGGCGAGGGCTGGGCGCTCTATTGCGAGGCGCTGGGCGAGGACATGGGCATGTACGAGACGCCCTACGACCGCTTCGGCATGCTCAGCTACCAGATGTGGCGCGCCGCCCGCCTCGTCGTCGACACCGGCATCCACGCCAAGGGCTGGACCCGCGAGCAGGCCCAGAAGTATCTGCACGACAACACCGCCATGGGCGACCACGAGATCGAGACCGAGGTCGATCGGTACATCGCCTGGCCGGGTCAGGCGCTGTCCTACTACATGGGCATGCTGGCCTTCGAGGAAGGCCGGGCCCGGGCCGAGAAGGCCCTGGGGCCGAAGTTCAATATCCGCGCCTTCCACGACGCCGTTCTCGAAATCGGCTCGGCGCCGATCCCGGTGATCCAGGCCCGTGTCGACCAACTGATCGCCGACGGCGGCAAGGGGCCCTATCCCGATGAGGAGTGAACTGAAGCGCGCCCTGGTCGCGGGCGCGGCCCTGCTGATGTCGCCGGTCGCCGCCTGCGCGGCCGGGCCTGAGCAGGTTCACGCTCCGGGCAATCCGATCCTGGCCGACGGCCGCTACTACTCGACCGACCCCGCGCCGGTGGTCGATGGCGACACGCTGTGGATCCTGGCCGGCCGCGACGAGGCGCCGGCCGACGTCAACGACTTCATCATGAACGAGTGGCAGCTCCTGGCCACCAAGGACCCGGCCTCCGGCGACTGGCTGCACTACCCGGCGATCGCCCGGCCCGAGGCCGTGTTCAAGTGGGCCGAGCCCGGCCGGGCCTACGCGGGCCAGATCGTGAAGGGCAGGGACGGAAAGTTCTATCTCTACGCTCCGGTGCTGCAGGCCGGCGGGACCGCCAAGGACCGCTTCGCGATCGGCGTCGCCGTTTCCGACGGCATGACTGGGCCCTGGGTCGACGCGCATCCGTCGGGTCCGATCATTTCGCAGACGACCCCTGTCGCCAACGACATCCAGAACATCGACCCGACCGTGCTGATCGACGACGACGGCCGGGTCTACATCTACTGGGGCACCTTCGGGCAGCTGCGCGGCATGGAGCTGGCCGCCGACATGATCACGCCCAAGGGAGCGGAGGTGAAGGTCGAGGGGCTGACCGGCTTCTTCGAGGCGCCGTGGCTGATGAAGCGCAAGGGCGTCTACTACATGCTCTACGCCGGCAATCGCGCGGGGCCGACGTCGGACTGCACGCCGGCCGTCTATCACGCCTGCATCGCCTACGGCACGGCGACCTCGCCGCTGGGGCCGTGGACCTATCGCGGCGTGATGCTGGGGCCCGTGTCGTCGACGACCTCGCACTCGGGCGCGGTCGAGTTCAAGGGCCGCTGGTACATGGCCTACCACACCGCCGACGCGGCGGGCGGCGGCCACTTCCGGCGCAGCGTCGCCATCGATCCGATCGAGTGGGACGACGGCGTCAGCCCGCCGGCGATCCGCAAGCTGGCGCCGACCCGGCGGCCGCAGCCCGCGCCGGCCCCGACCCGCAACATCGCCGGAGCGGCCACCGCGACGGCTTCGAACGAGCCGATCCCGGTGCAGTACTGGATCAAGGCGCTGAACGACGGGATCACCAAGGCCTCGCCCTTGCCGCCCGACACCTGGGGGACATGGTCGCCGAACAATCCGCCGCGTCAGTGGGTCGAATACCGCTTCGACGCGCCGGTGACGGTCGATGGCGCGCGCATCTGGTTCTGGGGCGATCAGCCCGCCGGCTCGGGTATAGGCGTCGCGCCGCCCAAGGCCTGGCGGATGGAATACTGGGACGGCGGCTGGAAGCCGGTGGCCGATCCCAAGGGGTTCGGCACGGCGGTCGGCGCGTTCCAGGAGGCCGGTTTCGCGGCCGTGACGACGCGCTGCCTGCGGGCCG
>JASGDR010000605.1:0-4702 GCA_047607095.1 Caulobacter sp. | reverse complement strand
GGTCGCATCCCGGCCGCCGCCCCGCGCCGCCGTCCAGCCCCGGGTCGCCTCGCGTCCGGGGGCGACCGTCGCGCGCGGCTCGGCCGCGGTCGCCCTCGACCAGGATTGGGAAGAGTACTGAGTTTGGTCGGTAACCGGGGCGCGGCGTAGCGTAGCGCGCCCCGGACGTTTCTTCGCTGCGTTCTCCCTCCTAGACCCTCGGCCCGCTCTGCAAGGCGGGCCTTTTTCTTGAGCGGAAGGCGCCTGTTCTTTGATCTCGAAGAATCCAGACAGCAAAACGCCCCCGCCGATCCGGCCGTGGCGTGTCCCGTCTGGGATACGCCGGCCTGGACCAGCGGAGGCGCTTGGACCCCCGTTGGGTGAGGCGCGTAAGTCTTACGCGCCGCCCGGGAAGCGGAACGGAACCTTCACGGTGCCGGTCTTGGCGCCCATCGGCAGCTTTTCGGCGATGCACATGGCGGCCTTGTCGAAGCCCTTGCCGGCGGCGCTGTTGTCGACGACCTTGCAGCCCGAGAGCTTGCCGGCGTCGGCGGTGCACTCAAGCATCACCTGAGCGGCGTCCTTGGTGTTGGCGAATTGCTGCAGGCAACGGCCCATTTGATCTTCGAAACCGCCGGCGGCCGAAGCGGCCTGAGCGACGAAAAAGCTGCCAGCGATTCCCGCGGCAATAGCGATCGGATATTTCATCCCGCTGCTCCTAGTATTTTTTCTTCGTCCGTTGGACGTTGCGCCAACCGGACGCATGCACCTTCTCGCAGCTGCGAGTTAAGATAGTCTGAGTCAGCGAAGAATAATCGATATTTACTTGTCGATAACCATGATGACTTGCGGGCGGCGCCATGTCGCCGCAATTGCCCCACTCTAGACTCATGATGCGCGCGAAACGCGCCCGTGAGGGGGCGCCGACACCGGGTGCGACAAGGTGCGGCCATCGTTCTTAACCAAAGTCAGGAACTATTAGGAATCTATCGTGATGATCCGACCTCATTGCAGGCGGTCCGTGGGCACGGCCGTCGCTTGGAGGGGATCTCGAGATGAAGCGCTTTCGACTAGTCGATCTGCCGTTGATCATAAAAATCGGCTTCGCACCGGCTTTCGCTCTGCTGATGCTGGCCGCCATGGCTGTCGGCTCCATCGTCGTGCAGAAGAGCCAGTCGGCCGCGTTGCATCAGGTGGTCGAAACCGACATGCGCACCAACAGCGAGATCCAGTCGCTGTCGCGCCGCATCACCGACGCGCACGGCAAGCTCTATCAAATCCTGGCCTCCAAGGCCGATCCGATGGCCGCGCCGGCCGGGCCGCGCATCACCGAGCTGCTGGCCGAGTTCGACGCGCTGGGCAAGGAAATGAAGGGCCTCTCCGCCCGCCTGCCCGTCTCGGAGCGCCCGAAGATCGACGCCCTGGTCAAGGCCCTGACCGAATGCCGCAGCGCGGTCGACACCGTCAGCGGCATGGTCGACGTCGACGCGGGCATGGCGATGAGCTTCGCCGGCAGCTTCGAAGACCAGTACGTCAAGATGGCCGCCCAGCTGCAGAAGGTGGTCGACGACGCCGCCAACCGCGCCAAGGACCAGGCCGCCAAGCGTCAGGCTGAAGCCGCGGCCGCCATCAGCATCACCATCGTCCTGTCGCTCATCACCCTGGCCGCCGTCGGCGTCCTGGCCTTCATGACCGTCATGACCACCCGCAAGTCGATCGCCGACATCGCGGGCGCGACCGAAAAGCTGTCGAAGGGCGACAACGGCCTGGATCTGGAGCGCCTGACACGCGGCGACGAGCTGGGCGCCATCGTGCGCTCGCTGAAGGTCTTCCGCGACAACCAGCTGCACCTCGAGCAGCTGCGCGCCGAGCAGGAGAAGTCGGCCGCTCTGACCGCCGACGAGCGTCGCTCCAAGGAGGAGGCCGCCGCGGCCGCCGCCCGCGAGAGCGCCCTGGTCGTCAGCTCGCTGGCCGAAGGCCTGGAGCGCCTGGCCTCGGGCGACCTGACCTTCCGCGTCACCGCCGCCTTCCCGGGCGAGTACGCCAAGCTCAAGGACGACTTCAACGGCGCCATCGCCCAGCTGCAGGATACGGTGAAGGTCATCGCGGCCTCGACCGACGGCCTGCGGACCGGCGCCGACGAGATCGCTCACGCCTCCGACGACCTGTCGCGCCGCACCGAACAACAGGCCGCCAGCCTGGAAGAGACCGCCGCCGCCCTCGACGAGCTGACCGCCACCGTGCGCCGCACGGCCTCGGGCGCCCGCCAGGCCTCGGACGTGGTTTCGACCACCCGTGGCGAAGCGACGCATTCCGGCCAGGTCGTCCATCAGGCAGTGTCCGCGATGGGCGAAATCGAAAATTCCTCCAAGCAGATCAGCCAGATCATCGGCGTGATCGACGAGATCGCCTTCCAGACCAACCTCCTGGCGCTCAACGCCGGGGTGGAGGCCGCCCGGGCGGGCGAAGCGGGACGTGGTTTCGCGGTCGTCGCCCAGGAAGTCCGCGCGCTCGCCCAGCGCTCGGCCGAGGCCGCCAAGGAGATCAAGACCTTGATCTCGTCGTCGACCCAGCAGGTCTCGGCGGGGGTGAGCCTGGTCGGCCAGACCGGCGAGGCCCTGCAGCGGATCGTGGTGAAGGTCGGCGAGATCGACGCCCTGGTCACCGAAATCGCCGCCTCGGCGGCCGAGCAGGCGACCGGCCTCAACGAAGTGAACACCGCCGTCAACCAGATGGATCAGGTGACCCAGCAGAACGCCGCCATGGTCGAGCAGTCGACCGCCGCGACTCACTCGCTGAAGGGCGAGACCGGGGAGCTGGTGCGCCTGATCGGTCGCTTCCGTGTGGGCGAGGGCTCCGCACAACGCTTTGAACGCCCGCGCGAAGCCGACGCCTTTGTCGACTCGCCGGCCCGCAACCCCGTCGCCGAGCAACGCGCCCGGCTCGGTGCCTTCGCCCGGCCCGGCCGTGGCGGAGCCGCCGCAGCGGCCGCCCCGGTCAGCGACGGCTGGGAGGAGTTTTGATGACTGTCCTTTCGCTGCCCGAGACGCTTGATCTGAAGGCGTCGGGTCCCCTCAAGGCGGCGTTCCTGGAACGCCGCGGCGAGGCGGTCGAGGTCGAAGCCGGCAACGTCCGGCGCCTCGGCGGCCTGTGCCTGCAGGTGCTGCTCGCGGCCAAGACCGCCTGGGCGGCGGACGGAAAGTCCTTTTCTATCCGGGCCCCTTCGGAGGCCTTTGTCGAAACCACCCGTCTGTTCGGCGCCGAAGGGGCGCTGCTCTCGGCGGATATCCATGGAGTTCAATCGTGACGCGGACGGTCCTCACGGTCGATGATTCCCGGACGATGCGGGACATGCTTCGCATGGCCCTCGCCGGCGCCGGCTTCAACGTCGTCGAAGCGGTCGACGGCGAGCACGGGCTCGAAGTTCTTTCGGCCCATCGCCCCGACGTGATCATCACCGACATCAACATGCCCAAGCTGGACGGCTTCGGCTTCATCGAGGCGGTGCGGGTCGACGACGACTATCGCGCCATCCCGATCCTGGTGCTGACCACGGAAAGCGACCCGGCCAAGAAGGACCGCGCGCGCCGCGCCGGCGCCACGGGCTGGATCGTCAAGCCGTTCAACCCCGAGAAGCTGGTCGACGCCATCCGCCGCGTCGCGGCCTGACGTCTGTCTGTTTTCGTCTCGGGTACTGAAGACTCTCTCGTTTTAGGAACGTTTGAATGGACGAGTTAGAGGCCATCAAGGTCACCTTCTTCCAGGAGTGCGAGGAACTGCTCGCCGACCTCGAAGGCGGGCTCCTGGCCATGCAGGACGGCAACGACGACGGCGACACCGTCAACGCCGTGTTCCGCGCCGTCCACTCGATCAAGGGCGGCGCCGGCGCCTTCGGCCTCGAGCCGCTGGTCCGTTTCGCCCACGTGTTCGAGACCCTGCTCGACGCCGTGCGTTCCAACGAGGTGCCTTCGACGCCCGATCTGGTGGCCACGCTGCTGCGCGCCTCCGACGTGCTGGCCGACCATGTCAGCTCGGCCCGCGGGCTGGGCGTGGTCGACGAAGCCGTCTCGGCCGCCATGGCCGCCGAGCTGAAGGCCTGCACCGATCCGAACGCCGCCCCGGCTCCCGCGGCCGCGCCGGTGGTCGTGGAGGCCGCCGCGCCGGTCGTCGAGACTGCGGCCGCCGAGGTGCTGATCGGGGCCGACGACGCCCTGGACGACGATGATCTCGGCTTCGACTTCCAGCCGATGACGATCACCATCGACGAGCAGGCGGCCGACGTCGCCGCCGCCGCGGGCAACGTCTGGACGGTGTCGATCCGGCCCAAGTCGGACCTCTACCGCAAGGCCAACGAGACCGCCCTGCTGCTGCGCGAACTGGCGCGCCTGGGCCCGATCGAGGCCACGCTGGACGCCAGCGCGATCCCGCCGCTGGAGCTGCTGGACGCCGAGGCCGCCTATGCGACCTGGTCGGTGCGTCTGGAGACCGACGAAGACGAGAACGCCATCCGCGAAGTCTTCGAATTCGTCGACGGCGACTGCGATCTGGAAATCACCCGCGGCGCGGGCGTCAGCGCCGACGACGCCCTGGCCGCCCTGCTGGCCGGCGACGCCCCGGCCCCGGCGGCGGTCGAAGCCGCCCCGGTCGCCGAGACCGTCGCTCCGGCCCCCGTCGTGGTGGAAGCCGCGCCCGAACCCGTCGCCGCCGCGCCGGTCGTCGAGGC
>JASGDR010000604.1:0-4623 GCA_047607095.1 Caulobacter sp. | reverse complement strand
CGCCCGATCTCGACGAGGCCGCCGCCCGCGCGCTGCTGGCCGAGGAGTTTCCCGACCATCGCATCGAAGGCCTGTGGATCGCGGAGGACCGCGCCGGCCTGATCGCCCGTTCGGGAGGGGAGGGCCTTGTTCTGTGGCGACGCGGCGACGGCTATGTCGCCCGCTCCGCGCCTTGGGCCGCGCTGACCGCCGCCCGGCCGGCGGACGGGCGCCTGGCGCTCGCCGCGGTCGATGGCGGGCCGCGTCTGCGGGTCGCTTCCTGGCCGCCGGCGGAGGCGGGCGCATGAACCTCGATCCGGTCCAACTGGCCATTCCGTTCTTCGTGATCGCCGTCGTGCTGGAGATCGTCCTGGCCCGGATGGGCAAGGCCAAGGCCAATTACGAGCCGCGAGACGCGGCGACCTCGCTGATGATGGGGCTGGGCAACAGCATCGTCGGCCTGCTGACCGGCGGCGTCGTCTTCGCCGCCAGCCTGTGGGTCTACGAGCACCGGATCTTCACGATCCCGATGGGCGCGGTGTGGGCCTGGGTCGTGCTCTTCTTCGCGGAAGACCTGACCTACTACTGGTTCCATCGTCTGAGCCACGAGCGGCGCTTCTGGTGGGCCAGCCACGTCAACCACCACAGCTCGACCCACTACAATCTGACCACCGCCCTGCGGCAGACTTGGACCGGCGGCGTGGCCGGCACCTGGCTTCTGTGGCTGCCGCTGTCGTTCCTGGGGTTTCCGCCGGCCATGGTGGCGATCCAGAAGGGGATCAGCCTCGTCTACCAGTTCTGGATCCACACCGAGGCCGTGAAGCGAACGCCGGCCTGGTTCGAGGCGGTGTTCAACACGCCCTCGCACCACCGGGTGCACCACGCCCGCAACGCCCGCTATCTCGACGCCAACTACGCCGGCATCCTGATCATCTGGGACCGGCTGTTCGGCACCTTCATCCCCGAGGACGACGCCGAGCCGTGTCGCTACGGCATCGTGCGGAACCTGCCGGACTTCAACCTCTTCACCAACGTCTTCCACGAGTGGATTGGCATCGGGAAAGACCTGGCGGGAAGCCGGTCGCCGCGGGAGGTGCTGGGCTATCTGTTCGGCCCGCCCGGCTGGAGCGCGGATGGTTCGCGGGAGACCTCGCACACGCTGAAGGCCAAGTGGCGGGCGCGGGAGGCCCTTAAACCCCCTCTCCCAGAGGGAGAGGGAGGGACCCAGGCGTAGCCGGGGAGGGTGAGGGGGTTCGGACTTTCCGGTTACGGCAGCCGACTGCGGGAGGTGGGGCCGCCGACGGCGTAACCACTCACCCTCCCACGCCTTCGGCGCGGGCCCCTCCCTCTCTCTCAGAGAGAGGGATTAGGGTTTCGCAAGCTCCACCGCGTAGACCTGCTGGCCGCCGTGCATGTTGGAGCGGAACACCAGCCACTTGCCGTCGGGCGTGAAGGTGACGTTGGGCTCCAGGCGGTAGTCGTGGCTCTGCATGTTCACCAGGCGCTCGGCGTCGATGACGCCCGGGCGGATCAGGTGCTCGGAGTCCGGGGCGTGGATGCCGGCGACGTCGGGGATGCCGCGCGGATGCATCAGGTACAGCCACTTTCCGTCCGGCGCGTGGGCGACCATCTCGCTGTCGCCGCCGTCGCCGGCGAACAGCTTGCCGTCCGGGCTGGAGTTGAAGTGCACCGACCAAGCGTTGCGCTCGACGTGGTACCAGGTGCGCTTGCCGGTGGCGATCTCGTAGCCGGCGACCCAGAAATCCTCGCCGCGCGGGGTCTGCAGGTCGTACCAGACGATCTTGCCGTCGGCGCTGAACCACTCGTGCCCGGCGATCTCCATGTTCATCGTGCGGGTGTGGATCTTCACGGGCTTGGCGTTCGCCTCGTCGGTGCGCAGCAGCCACAGGCGGTCGACCTTGTGCCAGGGGCCCTCGTGGCAGAACATCAGCAGGTTCGGGTCGGTCGGCGAGAACTGCAGGTGGTTCAGCCAGTCGGTCGCCGCATGGACGACGCGCTTCTGGCCCGTGCGCAGGTCGATGACGAACATCTCCATCGGGATCTTCGACTCGAGCCGCTCGTTCAGCCGCACCTCCTTGGCCTCGGCGAAGGGCAGGGGCTTGCCGTCCGGACCGTTGGCGGCGTAGGCGGCCTGGTCGTAACGGTTGTCGCGCTTGAGCACGCCGTCGGGCCGGGTCTCGATCTTGGGATCGACCACGACCACCCCGCCCAGCAGGGTCTCGTCGGCGTTGATCGTCTGGATGTCGCCGCGATCGAACCTGGCGACGACCCGCACCTTCTTGCTGTCGATGTCGACGGCCTTGACCACGCGGGTCTCGCCCTCGGTCACGATGTAGTAGGCCGAGCGCGTCTTGCGGCCGACGAAGAGGAACTTGCCGTTCTCCTCGACCAGCGGCGTCAGCTTGCGGTCGGACAGGTTGATCGCGGCCAAGCCCTTGGGTGTGGAGATCACCAGCTTGTCGCCCTGGGGCGTGTAGCCGTTGAAGTTGAAATAGAGGCTGCTCGACCCCGGCTCGTTCGACAGGCGCACGACCCGGTGGCCGGTGTCCTTGTCGATCCATTCGCGCGGCGGCTCGGCCGCCGGGGACGCGGCCGTCGCCGGTTGGGCCGTCGCGACGGGGGCGAGGGCGGGCAGGGTGATGGCGAAGGCGGTCGCCAGGCCGATAAGGGCGCGTTTCACGATCTTGGTTCTCACGGCTTCACGACGACGATGTCGGGACGTTCCGGGTTCTTCATGCCGTGGCCCAGGAAAAAGCTGGTGTGCGGCGGCTGGTTGTAGGCGGTGTTCTGCCAGGCGACGCCGGCGCGATAGACCGGGTCGTGCATCAGGGTCGGCAGACGGCGGTCGGTCGGGTAGGGCGTCACGTAGATCCGCAGGAAGGTGTTGTCCTCCGAGCGCAGGATCAGCTCCTCGCGCCAGTCGCCCAGGATGTCGGCCGACAGGGTCGGGGTGGCCTTGGTGCCGTTGTTCGACAGCATGCCTTCGGCGGTGAACAGCACCTTGGTCTGGCCCTTGGTCCAGTCCCACTTGGAGATCTGGTTCTTGTCGAGCAGCTCGCGCAGTTCGTCGCCGTCCCACCAGATGCCGAAGTTGGTCTGGCGCGGATGCTTCACGCCTTCGATCGGCTGGCCCTTCACGGTGTAGAGCGCGTCGGAATTGCTGGCCCAGGCCTCGGCGCCGGGATAGCGCGGATCGATGTCGAAGGCGACACCGCGGCCGGTGTCCTTGTCGGTCGGCGTGGTCCACAGCACCTCGCCGGTGCGGGCGTCGACCATGGCCGAGCCGATTCCGCCGTTGGCCTTGGGGCTTTCGTTGACGCCGAAGCGCTCCAGCCCCGGACGGGTCGGGTCGAGGTCGCCCAGGTGCAGGGCGTCGCCGTGATAGAGCTTGGCGGTCCACAGCGGCTTGCCGTCGTCGTCGACGGCCATCGAGCCGTAGACGATCTCGTCGCGGCCGTCGCCGTCGACGTCGGCCACCGCCAGCTGGTGGTTGCCCTGGCCGCCGAAGCCTTCCGGCACGCCGGGCGCGGCGCTGTCGAACAGCCAGCGCTGGACGATCTTGCCATTGCGGAAGTCCCAGGCGCTGACCGTGGTGCGGGCGTAGTAGCCGCGCCCCATGATGATGCTGGGCCGTTGGCCGTCGAGATAGGCCGTGCCCGCCAGGAAGCGGTCGGAGCGGTTGGCGTAGCCGTCGCCCCAGAGCTTGGTCATCTGCTCGGTGGTCGGCTTGTCGGTGCTCGGATCGCGCGGGGCGGCGAACGGAACCGAGTCGAGGGCCGCGCCCGTGCGGCCGTCGAACACGGTCAGGAACTCGGGACCCTTGAGGATGCGGCCGGTCAGCTTGGCCACCTTGGAGCCGTCGGGCTTGATCTCGGCGCCGGTCTTATCGTTGGTCGGCCGCTCCTCGGGGCCGCTGCGCCAGTCGGCGTTCGGGTCGCCCAGCACCTTGCCGGTTCCGTCCACCGTGCCGTCCGAGGTGCGCACGGCGATCTCGGCGCGGCCGTCGCCGTCATAGTCGAAGACCTGGAACTGGGTGTAGTGGGCGCCGGCGCGGATGTTGCGGCCAAGGTCGATGCGCCACAGCCGCTTGCCGTCCAGGGTGTAGGCGTCCAGCAGCACCGGGCCGGTATAGCCGGCGTGGGCGTTGTCCCTGGCGTTGGTCGGATCCCACTTGAGGACGATCTCATAGCGGCCGTCGCCGTCGAGATCGCCGACCGAGGCGTCGTTGGCGGTGTATTCGTAAGGCTGGCCGTCGGGCGTGACGCCGCCGGGCGGCTTCTGCAGGGGGATGGTCAGGAAGCCGTCCTTGAGGGCGGCCGTCTCGCCGACCAGGGCGACTTCCTTGCCCTTGACCACGGTCTTGAGGCTGTAGCGCGAGCCGGCGACGCCGGCCTTGTCGACGAAGTTGGTGGCGAAGGCGAGCGGCTTGGCGTTCAGCTTCTTGCCGTCGCGATAAAGGTTGAAGGCTAGGCCCAGGGCGTCGTCGCCACTGAGCCGCCAGGAGACCAGCACGCCCCCGTCGACGGCCGGGGCGGCGACCAGGCCGCGATCGAGATATTCGGCCTGGCGGGGCGCGGCGAGGGCGGGAAGCGCCAGCAGCGAAGCGGCGGCGGAGGCCAGCAT
>JASGDR010000603.1:0-7320 GCA_047607095.1 Caulobacter sp. | reverse complement strand
TGTCCGGGCGACCCAAGCCGAGCCTGCCGATTCAGCTTGGGTCGCCCGCATGAAGCGGGCGATGACTTTGTGAGGGGTGGGATCAGTCCGCCTTGGCCGGGCAGGTCGTGCCGGTCGGGTCGGTGGTCAGCTTCACGCCGCTGATCGAGACCGTCAGGGTCCCGGCCGTGGCCAGCGAGAACGGGGCCTCGACCTTGGTCACGTCCGTGCCCGCCGATTGGAAGCACTTCAGCGGCACCTTCAGGCTGGTCCACTCGCCGACCTTGGCGCCCGACAGCACCGAGGTGACGTCGAGCTTGCCGGCGCCGACGCCCAGCGTGGTCTTGGCCGAGGGGGCGGCGTCGACGCGCCAGTTCACCTGCAGGGCGATCTCGGCGTTGGTCTGGAAGGTCAGGTCGAAGGCCTTGTCGGCCGCGATCTCGGCCGAGGCCGGAACGCCGCCGGCGAAGGTCAGCTGGCGGCCGGCCTCCTGCACGTTGCCGGCGTCGACCGGCTTGATGTGCACCGAGGTGGTCGGCAGCAGGCGGAACTCGAACGGCGCCGGGGTCTTGCCGCCGACGAAGTAGTTGCTGTCGTTGGCCGCGATGGCGGTGACGCCCGAGACTTCCGACAGTTTGCCCACCTTGCCCGGCTTGGCGTAGCTGAGGCCGTAGCCGTAGGCGAACAGCGGCGCGTAGTTCTTGTCGCCCTTGTTCAGCGAGAACTGCGCGGCGGTCTTGGGCCAGCTGAACGACAGCTTGCCGTTGAAGTCGCGGCGGGCCTTGCCGGCCTTGTCGCCCACCAGCACGTCGGCGATCCCGCCGCCTTCCGAGCCCGGCAGCCAGGCGGCGACGAAGGCGTCCGAGGCGTTGATCTCGGGGTTCACCCACAGCGGACGGCCCGACAGGAACACGGCCACCACCGGCACGCCCTGGGCCTTCAGCTTCTTGAGCAGGGCCAGATCGGTCTTGTCGCCCTGCTGATACTCGAGCGACTTCAGGTCGCCCACGCCCTCGGCGTAGGGCTGCTCGCCGAACACCACGACGGCGACGTCGGGCTTGTCGCTGAACGAGCCGTCGACGCTGAGCGTCGCGCTGCCGCCCGAGGCCTCGACCGCGTCCTTGAAGCCCGAATAGATCGACTGGGCGTTGGGGAAGTCGCTGTTCTTGTTGTCGGTGCCCTGCCACGACAGGGTCCAGCCGCCCGACTGCTGGCCGATGTCGTCGGCGCCCGAGCCGGCCACCAGCACCTTCGCCGAAGCCTTGATCGGCAGCACGCCGTTGTTCTTCAGCAGCACCAGCGACTTGGCCACGGCCTCGCGGGCGACGGCGCGGTGATCGGCGTTGCCCAGCACCCCTTCGCGGCCTTCCCACGGACGGTCGCTGCGGAAGAGACCCAGCTTGGCCTTCACGCGCAGGATGCGGCGCACGGCGTCGTCGATGCGCGACATCGGGATCTCGCCCGACTTGGCCTGGGCCAGCAGGTTGTCATAGAGGCCCTTCCAGCTGTCTGGGGCCATGTACATGTCGAGGCCGGCGTTGGCGGCCTGGGCGCAGTTGGTCGGCGTGCAGCCGTCGACCTGGCCGTGGCCGTTCCAGTCGCCGACGATGAAGCCGTCGAAGCCCATCTTGCCCTTCAGCACGTCGGTCAGCAGCGACTTGTTGCCGTGCATCTTCTGGCCGTTCCAGCTGTTGAACGAGGCCATGATGGTCATGGTCCCGGCGTTGATGGCCGGAACGTAGCCCTGGGCGTGCAGGCGGATCAGGTCCTTCTCGGACACTTCCGTATTGCCCTGGTCCTTGCCGTTGGTGGTGCCGCCGTCGCCCAGGAAGTGCTTGGCGCTGGCCGCCACGTGGCCCTTCTGCAGGGCCTGGCCCTCGCTGACGGCGCCCTGCAGGCCCAGGATCATCTCGCGGGCGTAGAGGCGGACGATCTCGGGATCTTCCGAATAGCCTTCGTAGGTGCGGCCCCAGCGGTCGTCGCGCGGCACGGCCAGGGTCGGACCGAAGGCCCAGTCGAAGCCTGACACCGCTGTCTCCTGGCCCGTGGCGGCGCCGATCTTGCGGATCAGTTCAGGATCCCGGGCCGCGCCCAGGGCGATGTTGTGCGGGAAGAGCGTGGCGCCGACGAGGTTGTTGTTGCCGTGCACGGCGTCGATGCCGAACATCAGCGGGATGTTCGTGCCGCCGCGCTGGGCCGCTGCTTCACGGAAAGCCTTGACGGTGTCGACCCAGGGGCCGACCGGCGAACGGTCGGGCGCGCCCAGGGGCGGCGAGCTGCCGCCGGCCAGGATCGAGCCCAGCGGATAGGTCTTGAGGTCCTCGGCCTTGATCGAGGCGGTGTCGGCCTGGATCATCTGGCCGATCTTCTCCTCGAGGGTCATCTTGGCCAGCAGGCCGTCGACGAAGGCCTCGGTGGCCGGATCGACCAGGCCCTGGCTCTTGGCCGCGGGCCACAGGGCCGGATGGGCGGTGCTCTTGGGACCGTCGGCGGCGAACGCCGGAGCCGACAGAAGGGTGGTCGCCATCAGGGCGATGGTCAGGGTCCTGGTGTTCATTTTCCCCCGCTCTTCCTTGCGCTTCGACGGTCTGAAAGCCGCCTGAATGTTACCGGTATCGAAAGCTCGACGTCGATCCATACACGGTCTAATTAATACGACAAACACTGAGACAACGAATTTTGGGGAGTTGATGCATGGGGGCCATTCGGAACGCGCTGCTGGCCGGAGCCGCACTGACAGCGCTGTATGGAGCGGAAGCCTCCGCCGAAACCCGCACCCTCTCCTCCCCTGACGGCGCCATCTCGGTGCAAGTCTCCGACGAGTCGGGACAGGCGCGCTACGCCGTCGCCTACAAGGGCAAGACCCTGATCGCGCCCTCGGGCCTGGGCCTGGAGCTGTCGAAGGGCGGCCGCTTCAGCTACGGCGTGAAGATCGTCGGCTCGGAAAGCCGCATCGGCCAGGACGCCTACGACCTGCCGGCCGGCAAGGTCAGCCACGTTTCCCAAGCCCGCCACGAACTGGCCGTCGACTTCCAGGAGGAAGGCGGCCGCCGCTTGCGTGTCGTGTTCCGCGCCTACGACCAGGGCGTGGCCTTCCGCTACGTGTTGCCCCAGCAGGAAGCGACCGCCGCGACCAACGTCAACGACGAGGTGACGGGCTTCGCCTTCCCCAAGGACTATGGCTGCTGGGGATTGAACCTGGGCAAGTTCGGCACCAGCCACGAGGGCGAGTTCGACGCCGTGCAGGCCTCGAAGTTCCGCGAGCACAACCTGTTCGACGCGCCGGTGGTCTGCCAGGGCGACAACGCCGCCTTCGCCATCGCCGAGGCCGACCTGAAGGACTGGGCCGGCATGTACCTGACGCGCGGGGGCGACGGCCTTCTGGGCCTGTCGGTCAAGCTGTCGCCGCGCCTGGACGGCTCGGGCACGGCGGTGAAGACCCGCCTGGGCGCCGACGTCGCCTCGCCCTGGCGGGTGATCATGATCGCGCCCAAGGCCGGCCAGCTGGTCGAGAACACCCTGCTGACCACGCTGAGCGCGCCTTCCGTCGTCGCCGACACCAGCTGGATCAAGCCGGGCAAGGCCGCCTGGGACTGGTGGAACGGTCCGTCGCTGAAGGCCGTGCCCAACGCCGGCATGAACCCCGAGACGATCAAGGCCTATATCGACTTCGCCTCGAAGAACGGCCTGGAATACATGCTGATCGACGAGGGCTGGAACGTCGGGGCCGGCGGCGCCTCGGTCGTGCGGCCGGGGGCCGACGTCACTCGCGCCAAGCCCGAACTCGACCTGCCGGGCCTGATTTCCTACGGCCAGGAGAAGAAGGTCGGCATCTGGCTGTGGCTGAACTGGAAGGCCCTGGACGCCCAGATGGACGAGGC
Source organism: Caulobacter sp. (assembly GCA_047607095.1). Lineage (GTDB taxonomy): Bacteria > Pseudomonadota > Alphaproteobacteria > Caulobacterales > Caulobacteraceae > Caulobacter. The sequence continues at coordinate 3,460 of JASGDR010000603.1, read as the reverse complement.
CCTGCCCCTCTATGAAAAGTGGGGGATCAAGGGGATCAAGGTCGACTTCATGGATAGGGACGACCAGCAGATGGTCGACTTCTACCACCGCCTGCTCAAGCGCGCGGCCGAGCACCACCTGATGGTCGACCTGCACGGCGCCTATCACCCCACGGGCCTGATCCGCACCTATCCGCACTACCTGACGCAAGAAGGCGTGCTGGGCGCGGAGTACAACAAGTGGAGCACGCGGATCACCGCGACCCACAACGTCAACCTCGCCTACACCCGCATGCTGCTGGGGCCGATGGACTACACCCCCGGCGGCTTCCGAAACGTGACGCCCGACCAGTTCGAGCCGCGCGACAAGCTGCCCTTCGTGCAGACCACGCGCGGCCAGGCCCTGGCGATGTTCGTGGTGTTCGACAGCCCGTTCACGATCGTCGCCGACAGCCCCGACACCTACGCCGAAAGCCCCGCGGGCCTGGATTTCGTCAGCGCCGCGCCGACCAGCTGGGACGAGATCCGCTTCGTGACCGGCGAGATCGGCCAGTCGATCGTCGTCGCCCGCCGCAAGGGCGACGAATGGTGGATCGGCGCGCTGAACAACGAGACCGCCCGGACGGTGAAGGTTCCGCTCGACTTCCTGGGCAAGGGATCGTGGAAGGCCGACGTCCGCCAGGACGGGGCGACGCCAAATTCTATCGAGGGTTCGAATCCCTCTCTCACCGCCACGTCTATCCTGACCCTGAAACTCGCCGCCAGCGGCGGCGCGGCGGCGCGCCTGACGCCGGTTCGCTAGCGCCTCCCTTGGACCGAAGACCCCGCCCTTCGACAAGCTCAGGGTGAGGTCTTCTTACTGACCCGCCTTTGCAATAGCCCTCATCCTGAGCCTGTCCCCGGGTCCGACCAAAGGTCGGCCCTAGGCTAAACTCCGGACGAGGGCGACACCACCGCCAGACTGACGAGACCGACCATGCCCTTCACCCGCCGCGCGCTTCTGGGCGCGACCGCCGGCCTCGCCGCTTCTCCCGCCCTGGCCGCGTCTCGTGGACCCTTCAAGGCCAGCTGGGAGTCGCTGGCGGCCGGCTACAGGACGCCCGACTGGTTCCGCGACGCCAAGCTCGGCATCTGGTCGCACTGGGGCCCGCAATGCGTGCCCGAGTACGGCGACTGGTACGGCCGGCAGATGTACCAGCAGGGCAACCCCTTCTACGAACACCACGTGAAGACCTACGGGCACCCCTCGCAGTTCGGCTTCATGGAGTTCATCCCGCGCTGGAAGGCGGAGGCCTGGGATCCGGAAGCCCTGATGAAGACCTACGTCGCCGCCGGCGCGAAGTTCTTCATGTCGATGGCCAACCACCACGACAACCTCGACATGTTCGACAGCCGCCACCACGCCTGGAACACCCTGCGCGTGGGGCCGGGGCGCGACATCGTCGGGACCTGGGAAAAGGTCGCCCGCCGTCACGGCCTGAAGTTCGCCGTCTCCAACCACGCCGCCCACGCCTGGCACTGGTGGCAGACGGCCTACGGCTACGACGCCGAAGGCCCGCTGAAGGGCCGGCGCTACGACGCCTTCCGCCTGACCAAGGCCGACGGCAAGGGCAAGTGGTGGCAGGGCCTGGACCCGCAGGAGCTCTATACCGGGCGCAACATGGTGATCCCCGATGGGATCGGCTCGATCGCGGAAGCCAACGCCTGGCACGACAAGCACGACGGCGAGTGGATCGAGACCCCGCCGCCCAACAACCCCGCCTTCGTGCGCAACTGGCTGCTGCGTCAGAACGACCTCGTCGACCGCTACAAGCCCGACATGGTCTATTTCGACAACTACGCCCTGCCCCTGGGCTGGGCGGGGCTGGAGGCGACCGCGCACTTCTACAACAACGCCATGCGCCAGTTCGGGCGCACCGACGTGGTGGTGACCGGCAAGAAGCTGACGCCCTTCCAGCGCAAGGCCATCGTGGAGGACGTGGAACGGGGCTTCTCGGACCGCCTGCGCGACGAGCCCTGGCAGACCGACACCTGCATCGGCAACTGGCACTACGACCGCGGCCTCTATGAGCGCAACGGCTACAAGACGGCGAAAGACGTCGTGCAGCGCCTGACCGACGTGGTCAGCAAGAACGGCACGCTGATGCTGTCGATCCCCCAGCGCGGCGACGGTTCGATCGACGACAAGGAAGCCAAGGTGCTGGCCGACATGGCCGGCTGGATCGCGGTCAACGGCGAGGCGATCTATGCGACCCGCCCGTGGAAGATCTACGGCGAAGGTCCGACCCGCCTCGTCGAGGGCATGCAGAACGAGGGCGACGCCAAGCCGTTCGAGGCCCGCGATATCCGCTTCACCACCAAGGCCGGCGCCCTCTACGCCCTGCCGCTGGTCGAGCCGGGCCGCGAGATGGTCATCGAGAGCCTGGCGGTCGGCGCGCCGCACGCGAGCGGCGAGGTGCGCAAGGTCTCGCTGCTGGGCGGCGATCCCCTGCCCTTCACCCGCGACGACAAGGGCCTGAAGGTGACGCTGCCGGAACGGCGGTCGGCCTTCACCCCGGCGATCAAGATCGAAGGCCCGGGGCTGGCCTAAGGCTTCCGGACGCCCGTATGCTCCCCCGAAACCGAGGGAGCCTACGCCATGACCGACCTTTCCGGCCGCACCGTGCTGATCACCGGCGCCTCGTCGGGCATCGGGGCCAACCTGGCGCTGGCGGCCGCCAGGGCCGGCGCGCGGGTCGCGGTGGCCGCGCGGCGGGCCGACAGGCTGGCCACCCTGGTCCACGAGATCGAGGAAGCGGGCGGAACCGGTCTGGCCGTCTCGATGGACGTCGAGGACGAGGCCTCGGTGATCGCCGCCTACGACGCCCTGGAAGCGGCCTGGGGTCCGCCGAACTCGGTGATCGCCAACGCCGGGATCAACGTGCGGGCCTCGGCGCTGGACATCGCCATCGAGGACTTCGACAAGATCATCGGGGTCAACACGCGCGGCGTGTTCCTGACCGCCCGCGAGGGGGCCCGAAGGATGATCAAGGCCGGCGTCGAGGGACGCGGCCGGGTGCTGCTGGTGGCCTCGATCGGCGCGCACAAGGTGCTTCCGGGCATCACCGCCTACTGCGCCTCGAAGGCCGCGACCGCCCACATGGGCAAGAGCCTGGCGCGCGAATGGGCGAGCAAGGGCATAAACGTGAACGTGCTCTGCCCCGGCTACATCCGCACCGAACTGAACGACGACTGGTTCGCCACCGAGGGCGGGCAGAAGCTGGTGGCGGGCTTTCCGAGGAAGCGCCTGATGGACACCTCGGACCTCGAGGCGACGGCGCTCTACCTGGTGTCGGACGCCGCGCGGGCGGTGACGGGCTCGGTGATCACGGTGGACGACGGGCAGTCGCTGTAAGGAGATCCTCCCCCGGAGGTGGCGGCGAAGCCGTCGGAGGGGGGTGGCTGATGAGCCCGCTGCCGCCTCGAAAGCTGAAAACGTCCC
>JASGDR010000602.1:0-5862 GCA_047607095.1 Caulobacter sp. | reverse complement strand
CGACAGCCGTCAGGTCCACATCCTGATCAAGCCGTTCTCGTCGGGCCTTTCGACCAACATGGTCGTCACGACCGACCGCCGAACCTATCACATCGCGCTTCTCAGCTCCGAGGCGACCGCGATGGCCGCGATCTCGTGGACCTATCCGCAGGATCGGCTGTTGGCGCTGAAGCGCCAGAACGCTGCGGCGGAGGCTGCCGCACCTGTCGCGGAAGGCGTGGCGGTCGACGCCATCAAGTTCCGCTATGCAATCACCGGCGATACGCCGCCGTGGCGTCCAGTCCGCGTCTGGGACGACGGGCGTAAGGTCTATATCGAGTTTCCCGAACGCATCGATCAGGGCGAGGCGCCGCCGTTGTTCGTGGTCGGCCCGCTCGGCGAGAGCCAGCTCGTGAATTACCGTGTCCGCGGATCGCGCTATGTCGTCGATCGTCTTTTCGCCGCTGCGGAGCTCCGGTTCGGCGAGGCGCCGCAACAGGTCGTCCGCATCAGTCGCACCGACGCTCGCGCGAAGGGGCCACGGTCGTGACCGCCGGGGCGAACAAGGACGCGGCTCGGGACAATGGCCAGGACAAGGTCCCTCCTGAAGCCTTGAGCCTGCGGGTCAAACCGAGACCCACGGTGCGGTTCCGGCGCGGTTTGATCATTGCCGCCGTCGCCGTCGGCGCGACGGGCATAGCGGCGGCCAGCTGGTTCGCGCTCAGCCCGAAATCACATCAGGGAGCCAAGGCGCCCGATGAGCCAGCCGTCGATAGCCAGCGCGGCGCTGGCGACATCGTGGCGGACCTTCCGCGGGACTATGGGGGTCCCCAGCTTGGACCTCCGTTACCCGGCGACCTTGGACGCGCCGTGCTCGATCATCAGCGCGCCAGCACGCTCGCCGGCTCGAAGCAGCCGATCAAGGACGAGCCTACAACACGGGCGCAGCAAGCGGCCGAAGCGGAGAGCCAGCGCTTGGCAGGGCAAGCGAGCCAAGCCCGAGAGGCCGGCGTAATGGTGCAGGGAGCATCGCGATCGCTGGCAGAGAATAGCGTCGCTGGCGCTTCCTCGGCGACCGCCGCCCCGTTGGAGGCGCCATCAGCGCCGACAGTTGTCGCTGGAGCATCTCAAGACGCCAGGCGCGCATTCCTGGAGCGCGCTGGACCTGCGAGCACGGTCAATGCGCATCAACTTGTGTCGCCGGCTTCGCCCTACCAGGTCATGGCGGGGAGCATCATCGCCGCAAGCCTCATCACCGGACTGAATTCGGACCTCCCGGGGCAGGTCGTCGCGCAGGTCACCGAGCCGGTCTACGACAGCGCGACCGGATCCTATCTGCTGATCCCGCAGGGAAGCAGGCTGATCGGCATGTACGACAGCGTGGTCGCTTTCGGCCAGAGCCGAGCGCTGCTGGTCTGGCAAAGACTGATCCTTCCCGACGCGTCCTCGATCGAGCTCGACAACCTGCCGGCCACGGACGCGGCGGGCTATGCTGGGATCGCAGACCAAGTCGATTTCCACACATGGCGTCTGCTGAGAGGCATCGGCCTCTCGACCCTGTTCGGCGTCGGCTCCGAGCTCAGTCTGAACGACGAGAGCGATCTCGTACGCGCTATCCGGCAATCGGCGCAGCAGAGCGCAACGCAGGCCGGACAGCAAATTATCGCCCGCCAGCTCGATGTCCAGCCGACCATCAAGGTCCGGCCAGGATGGCCGCTGCGGGTCGTCGTCCACAAGGACCTAGTTTTGCGCCCCTGGCGCCGGTGAGAAAGGAGCTCCCCTTGAAGCTGCCGAAACTTCCCGATCGCAATCCGGTACGCATCACCTTCACCGCATTGCCCGAGCTTAACGCCGCGCTGCAAGACTACGCATCAGCGTATCTGGCGACCTATGGCGAAACCGCCACCGTCAGCGATCTCGTCCCTTTCATCCTGGAGGCCTACCTGGCAGGCGATCGCGAATTTGCGAAAGCGCGCAAGGCTCTGCCAGGAGCGATCGGGGGCCACCCGCAAGCGCCGTCGACCAACGGCAAATCAAAGGAGGCCCGCGGATGAACCGACTGGTGATTGGCGTGATGAAGAGCGCCAAGGACGGTGGTTGGGAGGGGGATCTCAAAGCCCTTACGCTGAAGGGGAAGCTCAAGTTGTCGCCCAATGACGACCGGAAAAGCGCCGACGCGCCGGCCTTTCGTGTGTTGCATGAAGGACTACGCGTCGGCGATGCGTGGGAAGGAAGGTGGGGGCAGAACAAGGAGAACGTGTATTACCGCGTCACCCTGGATGATCCGCAGTTCGCGCGGCCGCTTTCGGTCGCGCTATTTCCGGACGCGGAGGGCGTAAGCGCTCAGCTCGTCTGGTCGCGGCCGGTTACAGAGGATCCCAAATCGACGTTTGGTGATCGTGGAGGCGCCGAGCAGGGCGTAGATCAGTAGATCTGCGAGTGCTGCTGACCAGCGGCTACAACCACGTCCTGGCCCAGGACGCCCGGCATGGCTTCCCGTTGCTGCGCAAACCCTATTCGGTCGAAGCGCTGTCGCGGGCGCTGAGCAAGGCGCTGGCCGCAGCCTGAGTCCCTCGATCTTGCGAGGCCGATCGCGCGGACGGCTTTCCTTGCTCGCGCGCATTTGTCACCATTGTGCCTCAGGGTTGTTTCGAGGCGGTCATGGGTTGGTACGACGACGAGGAGGTCAGCCGACTGCCGGACTGGGCGGTCGCGCCGATGATGTGGCTGCTCTGCCTGGCCGCCGCCCTCATGCCCGCGCTGCTGCTGATCGGCCTTTGCCAGTGGCTCGCCCCCAGCGCACCGCCCTTTACGCCTTTCGTCGCCTACGGCGTGGCGCTGATCGGCATGGTGGCGGCGGTCAAGCCGTGGACGGCGCGCTAGCTGTCTGGTCCCCCACACCGCGGGACCAGACAGCTTAGCGACGAAGAGTGGGCCCGGATCGAGCCGCTGCTGCTGCGCGGACGCAAGGGCGCGCATCGCGTGGACGATAGCCGCGTGGTCTCTGGCATCGTCCACATGCTCAAGAGCGGAGCGCGCTGGCGCGGCTGCCCGCCGGAGTTTGGCCCTTACACGACGGTCTACAACCGCTTCAACCGCTGGAGCCGCCAGGGCCTTTGGCTGCAGATGTTCGAGGCCATGACAGGACACACGGGCATCTACGGGGCCGCCATCGACGCCACCCACATCAAGGCTTACCACTCGGCGGCGGGCGCAAAAGAGGGGGCCTTCCTCCAAGCCATAGGCTGTTCTCGCGGCGGCCGCACCACCAAGGTTCACGGCTTGGTCGATGAGCGCGGCAAGCCGCGGGTGCTGCTGCTCAGCGCCGGAAACATCAACGATATCAGCATGGCGGCGCCCCTGATCCAGGCCGCGGGTCCATTCCGCCGCCTGCTCGCCGACCGCGCCTACGACGCCAACCACTTCCGCCGGCGCCTGGCCGAGCGCGGCGCCGAAGCGGTCATTTCCTCCACCACCTCGCGCAAGGTTGCGATCCCCTACGACGCCCACGCCGACAAGCAGCGGAACCTCGTCGAGCGCATGTGGTGCAGGCTCAAGGACTTCCGTCGTGTGGCCACTCGCTATGACCAGCTGGCCAGGAACTACCTCTCCGGCGTCCTCATCGCCGCTCTCTGCGCCCACTGGCTCAATTGAGTCCAGACCCTAGGCGCGGGGGATCGTCTGCAGCAGGGTGAAGACCAGGACGACGGCCAGCAGGGCCAAGGCGGCAAGGCCGGCCCACCCGGCGGGCGTCAGCAGGCGAGCGGTCGGGCGCGAACGTGGGGGCATGGCGCCATGCTAAGGCGCCCCGGCCCATCGCGCCACCGTGGCCAAGATTGAACGATGCGCATAGGCTATGTCGTGTCCGTTCTCGTCGTTCCAGGTGGGCGCAGCAACCGACAGAGCAATACGGGTCGCCGGGGGCGGGCCATCAGTCCCGCCAGAACACCGGAAACATCGAACCGAAGAGGGATTTCGTCGCGCCGCTTGCGGCAAGGCCGTTCGGCAAGCGCCCTGGACGAAAGCTTGGCTTGTTGGGTCGGTTCATGGCGCGCCAAGGCCATGAACAAGACCCAGGCCATCACCCTTCTGGAGCAACAGCGCGACGCCGTTCAAGGCCTCGGCGCCAAGGGCGACTCCAGCACGGAGTTCAAGCAGTGGCGGCGCGACACCCAGGTGGCGATCGAGCGGATTTTCGGTCAGACGCGCAACATCAAAGACTTCGACGACATCCGCTATGGCCTGATCGCCTTCACCAGTTCGACGCCTGACCACCAGTTTCGCGCCGCCTATCAGCGCGGCTTGGCCACCGCCGTCGCCGTACTCAATTCGATGATCGACGAGATCGAAACTTTCGGCTTCGATGGCGAGGAGGCGGTCGTCGAAATCGACGCCCTGGCGGTGATCGAGCGGCTCTGCCTGAGGTTCCACAAGGTGGCCCGGCAGCTTCAGCACCGGCACGCGAGCCGCGCCACGATCGAAATCGACGACGAATATGACATGCAGGATCTGCTGCACGGCCTGCTGCGACTGCATTTCGACGACGTCCGCGCCGAGGAGTGGACCCCGACCTACGCTGGCGGCGCCTCGCGCGTGGATTTCCTGCTCAAGGCCGAGCAGATTGTCGTCGAAGTCAAGAAGACGCGCGCATCGATGAAGGCCAAGGAGCTGGGCGAGCAACTGATCATCGACCGCGCCCGCTATGAATCACCCCGACTGCAAGGCTCTGGTGTGTTTTGTCTACGATCCGGAGGGCAAGATCGGCAATCCCGTCGGCATCGAGCGCGATCTGGAAAAAGCCCACGGGCCGATGAAGGTGCGCGTGATCATCGCGCCGCGCGGGGAACAGGGGGCGGGAGCCCGGTTCAGATATTCTGGCTCAACGGTTGTCGATGATCTTGCTCAAGCTCTTTTAGAATTTGGGCGTGGCGTTCTGCCGTGAGGGCGTGGCCGCGGATCAGCCAGGCGGTGACAAAGCCCAGGGCGGCAGGGGCGAAGACATAGAGTCCTTGCAAGGCTCCCAGTGCTTTGGCGGAATTTGCGCCGCCGGCCTGGAAGCCCGCCAGGCCCAGACCCAGGAACGTGATCCCCGGCGCCAGGGCCAGGCCCAGTTTGTTGGTGCCCGAGAAGAGCGCCGAGATCAGGCCGGTTCGGTCCTGGCCGGTCAGCAGTCGCTCCTCGTCGCCGGCGTCGGCCATCATCGAGCGCAGCAGCAGGGGCCCCGCCGACAGCGTCAGGCCGGCCAGGAACAGCACGATCCGGGCCATGGCCACGCCCAGCGGCGTCCAGGCGATCACCAGTAGCGAGACGGCGTAGAAGAAGAAGGCCCAGGCCGCGGCGCGGTGCTTGCCGATCCGGCCTGTCAGCCAGCTCCACAAAGGCGTGCCGCACAGCGAGCCGCAAAGGTTCAGGAACAGCAGCACCGTCACCTCCAGGAGGGGTGTCTGCTTGATGAAGCCGAAATAGAAGAAGAACAGCGAGCTGTTCATGCCGATCGCGGTTCCGATCATCAGGTCGGCCACCAGCAAGCGCGCGATGGTGGGGCGCGCCATCAGTTTCAGATAGTCGATCGGTCGCGCCAGGGCCTGGCGCGCCGCGCCCGCGGGCTCGGCGACGCCCAGCACGGCCAAGCTGACGGTGACGGGCAAAAGACCGGCCACCAGCCAGCCCATGGCCTGGACGCCGACTTCGTGCGAGCGATGAAGCGCGCCTTCGGCCAGGATCGGCGTGGCCAGCACCACGATCGAGCCGAGCAGCGTGCCCGCCTGCCACCAGCCAAAGATCCGCGACCGGGCGTGGTAGTCGCTCGATAGCGCCGCGCCCCAAGACAGGTGAGCCAGGTAGCAGACCGAATAGGCGACATAGGCCACGCTAAGCCAGGTG
>JASGDR010000601.1:0-8111 GCA_047607095.1 Caulobacter sp. | reverse complement strand
GTCGGGGCCTTTGAACGTCTGCAGCCAGATCAGATAGCCGTAGTCGGTGTTCGGCCGCGCGTTGGCGTGCGGAGCGGTCGCCGCCGCCACGAACGACGCGGGCAGCACCTGCTTGCCGTCCCATTCGCCGCCGTCGAGATAGAGCTGGCCCAGCTTCAGCAGGTCGCGGCTGCGCAGGCCAAGTCCGCCGCCGCCCTGGGCCAGGCCCAGGGGCGACATCTGCCAACGCTCGCCCTCGATGCCCAGCGGCCCGAACAGCGCCTCGCGGGCGAAGGCGGGCAGGGGCTTGCCGACGGCGCCCTGCACCACGGCGCCCAGCGTCGCCACGCCCGCCGTGCAGTACGAGAACGCCCGGCCGTAGGGCGCGTCGGCGGGTTTCTGCACCCACTCCGGAAAGCCGCGCACGGGCAGGTCGAGATAGAAGCCGACCCAGTCCTCGATGAGGTACATCCGCTCCTCGTTGCCGCGCGAGAACTGGTTTTCGTCGTCGCATTCGGCGATGGAGCTCATGGTCATCAGGTCCTCGACCGTGACCTTGTCCTTGCGCGGATCGGGATTGGCGGCCGGCGGCCGGCCCTTCAGGTAAGGCTTGATCGGCGCGTCGACGCCCGGAATGGCCCCGCGTGCGATGGCCGCGCCGGCCAGCATGGCGGTCACGGTCTTGGTGGCCGAGCGGGTGTTGCGGCGCGCCTCGACGCCGCCCCCGGGTTGGGCGTCGTCGTAATAGGCCTCGAACACCAGCTTGCCGCGGCGGGCGATCACCACGCTGGTGATCTTCTGGAACTGCCCGGCCTTGATGGCCGCCGACATCGCCTCCAGCTTCTGGGCCGACATGCCTTCGGCGGCCGGTTCGGCGGTCGCCCAGTCCTGGGCGGCGTTAGCGAGGGAAAGGGGAGCGAAGAAGGCTGGGGCCAGCGCCAGGGAGGCGGCGAACAGAAAGCGTTTCACGACAAAGCGACTCCGACTTGCACGCTTCCCGTGTAGGCGAGCGCCGGGGCCTCGTCTTGGACGCTTGAAACATCCGGGCGGCGGCCGCACAGCCGCGCGAACTCGCCGGGCGTCACGCCGTAGGCCAGGCGGAACTGGCGATTGAGGTGGCTCTGGTCGCAGAAGCCCGCGCTCAGCGCGATCTCGCCGATGGGAAGGCGGCCCTGCATCAGAAGGTCGGCGGCGCGCTCCAGCCGGCGGGTGCGCAGGCGCTCGCCCGGCGCCGCGCCCAGCCAGCGCCGATACCCCCGCGCCAGATGCACCGGATGCACGCCGGCGACGCGGGCCAGATCCGCCACGCCGATCGGCTGGTCGAAGGCGTCGGCCAGATAGGTTTCGGCCAGGGTCAGCCAGGGCGGGGGATGATCGCTGTCGCGCGGCGAGGTGATGGCCTCGGCGGCCAGCTCCAGGCTCAGGGCCTCCAGCGACAGCGCCTCGGCGTCGGTCGACAGCAGCGAGCGTGTCAGGCGCAGGGCGGCGCGGCGAGCGACGGGGCCGGTCAGCCGCAGGGCGTCGATCGCCGCCCGGCCGTCGGCCAGGTCCCGCCAGTCGCCCGCGCCGAAGCTGACGGCCAGGAAATAGCCGCCCTGGTCGACGAACCGGTCGCGATGGACCACGCCCGGCGGGTTGTAGACCAGCACCGGCCCCTCGGTGTCGGGGCCCCAGGCCGTGGTCTCGTAGCGGCCGTGGGTGGCCAGCACGAAGTGGGCGTCGTCGTGGCTGTGCTCGTGCACGTGCTCGGCCGGTATGGTGGCGGCCAGATGCGCCAGCCGCACGCCGGGCAGCCGCCGCTCGATGGTGGGCGCGCCATAGAACCGTCCCGGTGCGAAGGCGGTTCTCGGCGCGGTCATCTCAGCCCAGCTTCTCGGCCGCCCAGGGGGCGAAATAGGTGATGATCCCGGCCGCGCCGGCCCGCTTGAAGGCGGCCAGGCTTTCGAGGATGGCGCGCTCCTCGTCGATCCAGCCGTTCGCCCCGGCGGCCTTGATCATCGCGTACTCGCCCGACACCTGGAAGGCGTAGGTGGGCATGCGGAATTCGTCGACCAGGCGGCGCAGGATGTCCAGGTAGGGCAGGCCCGGCTTGACCATGACCATGTCGGCGCCCTCGGCGATGTCGAGCGCGACCTCGCGGATGGCTTCCTCGGTGTTGGAGGGATCCATCTGGTAGGTCTTCTTGTCACCCAGTCCTTGACCATTGGGCCCTGCGGAAAGCTTGGCCGAGCCGATGGCGTCGCGGTACGGGCCGTAGAAGGCCGAGGCGTACTTGGCCGCGTAGGACATGATCATCGTGTCCTGGAAGCCGTCGGCCTCCAGCGCGTCGCGCAGCTTGCCGATGCGGCCGTCCATCATGTCGGACGGGGCCAGGATGTCGGCCCCGGCGGCGGCCTGCATCAGGCCCTGCTCGATCAGGCGCTCGATGGTGGCGTCGTTGAGGATCCTGCCGTTCTCGACCACGCCGTCGTGGCCGTGGTCGGTGAAGGGGTCCAGCGCCACGTCGCACATGACGCCGACCTCGGGCGCGGCGTCCTTCATGGCCTTCACCGCGCGGGGGATCACCCCGTCGGGATCGGCGGCGATCGAGCCCGTGGCGTCCTTCCGCGACGGATCGATGTGCGGGAAGATGGCGATGGCGGGGATGCCGAGGTCGCGGGCGCGGACGGCGGCCTTGGCGGCCTCCTTGACGCTGAGGCGCTCGACGCCGGGCATCGAGGCCACCGGTACGGTTCCTTCGCCCTCGTGCACCACCATCGACCAGATCAGGTCGGCCGGACGGACTTCGGTCTCGCGCACGAGACGGCGGGTCCAGTCGGCCTGGCGCAGACGGCGCAGGCGCGAGGCGGGGTAGGGGGCGAGGGGAGGAACGGTCATGCCAAGGGTTTCGCGCGGGTCGCCCGGGGAGGCAAGACCGGAAGGCCCTTAAGGGCTACTCGGTGCGCCCGACGCTGGCCTGCTGGACGCCGTCGACGCGGGTCCACACCTGCGACTTGCACAGCAGGCCGCCCAGGACGCAGCCCTTGGCGCGCATGGTGCGGGCGTCGACGAATTCGGCGGTGCCGCTCAGCGTCACCTTCAGCGTGGGAACGAAGACCTTGCCGCGCATGTTGCCGTTGCCCGTGGGGGCGAAGTCGCGCAGCACCTGAAGGCCGACCAGCGTGTCGTAGCCGCTCTTCTTGGCGTCCGCCTCGGCCTTGCGGCTGGCGTAGACCACCCAGCCGCACATGCTCTTGCCGCAGTCGGTGATGTGCAGGCGGATGTTGTCCTTGGGGTTGCGCCAGACGCCCAGATTCTCGGCGTGGGCAGGCGCGGACACGAACGTGAACAGGGCCGCGATCGCGGCCAAAGCGGCAGTGAACTTATGCATGGGACTGAGACGACGCCTCCGACGCCCCCGATCTGATACCGACAGGGTTCCGGATCAAGGGAGGTGCGACGTTTCGCACGCGATTTCGCTGCGGCGCCGCATTCATATTCGCCAACTGAGATATGATTGACACACCCCGCGGGGCGGGGCACGTCAGCGACCAAGAAGGTGAGGGCGGATCTGCCCCGCATGGGAGGAAACGGCGCATGGATTTCGCGCTGAACGACGATCAACGCGCCATCCAGGAGATGGCCTCGGGCTTCGCCGCGGAACGGCTTGCCCCGCATTCGGCGCAGTGGGACGAGGCCAAGCACTTTCCGGTCGACGTGCTGCGCGAGGCCGCCGCGCTCGGTTTCGCGGGCATCTACGTCGATGACGACCTCGGCGGCAGCGGCCTCTCGCGCCTCGACGCGTCGATCATCTTCGAGGCGCTCAGCTACGGCGACGTGCCCGTGGCGGCCTACCTGACCATCCACAACATGGCGTCGTGGATGATCGACCGCTTCGGTTCGGACGAGCTGCGGCGGCGCTTTCTGCCGCGCCTGACCACGATGGAGCTGATCGCCAGCTACTGCCTGACCGAGCCGGGCTCGGGCTCGGACGCCGCGGGCATGCGAACCACGGCCCGCCTCGACGGCGACGACTATGTGCTGAACGGCGGCAAGGCCTTCATCTCCGGCGGCGGCGTGTCGGACGTCTATGTCGTCATGGCCCGCACCGGCGGAGAGGGCCCCAAGGGCGTCTCGGCCTTCGTGGTCGAGAAGGGAACGCCGGGCCTGACCTTCGGGGCCAACGAGCGCAAGATGGGCTGGAACGCCCAGCCGACCGCCCAGGTCAATTTCGACGATTGCTGCGTGCCGGTCGCCAATCGCATCGGCGGGGAGGGCGAGGGCTTCCGCTTCGCCATGATGGGCCTCGACGGCGGGCGGCTGAACATCGCCTCCTGCTCGCTGGGCGGCGCCCAGTTCGCCCTCGACACGGCCAAGGCCTATCTGGAGACTCGCAACCAGTTCGGCCGCCCGCTGAAGGACTTCCAGGCCCTGCAGTTCAAGCTGGCCGACATGGCCACCGAGCTCGAGGCCGCCCGCCTTATGGTGCGCCGCGCCGCTCACGCGCTCGACAACAAGGATCCGCAGGCCACCAAGCTGTGCGCCATGGCCAAGCGCTTCGCCACCGACGCCGGATTCCAGGTGGCGAACGACGCCCTGCAGCTGCACGGCGGCTACGGCTACCTGCAGGACTACCCGCTGGAGCGCATCGTCCGCGACCTGCGCGTCCACCAGATCCTCGAAGGCACCAACGAGATCATGCGGGTGATCATCGCCCGCGAGATGTTCCGGCAGTGAAAGCTGTCGCAGCTCGTCCTCAGTCCGTGAAGGGAGGCTCGCCGGCCTGGTCCTGGATCGCGTTCGGCGGTTCGATCGTGGGGCTGGGTACGACACTGACGGTGTGCCAACTGGTTGCGGCTTCCTACAGGCGGGGGCTGGACGCCGACATGGTGCCTGCGATGGGCGTGACGCCGTTTTACCAGGTCGCGCTGATTGGTCTGCTCGTGGGCCTCTTCGGATCGCCGATGATCGTTCTTGGCTGGTGGCTAAACCGAAGCTGGGGGCGTGGCGGGGGTGCTTTCGCCGCCTTCGTCGCAGGCCCGCCCACACTGCTGCTTCTGGTGTTCGAGGCTTATTGGATCGTCTCGGCGGCCTTGGAGCCGCCGATGAACATCACACCTTTTCCGGCCAACGCCTGGGACTATCCCCCCAACTGGATAATGCTGATCGGCACGGCGGCCTCGTATCTCTTCGCCGCCCTGGTCTATACGACGCTCGCGCAAGCGAAGCGGAGTTCCAAAGCCCGATGATCTATCTCTGCCGCCACGGCCAGACGCAGTTCAACCGCGAGGGACGCCTGCAAGGCCAGACCGAGTCGGACCTCACCGCCCTGGGACGGGCCCAGGCCCGCGCCATGGGCGACCTGCTGGCCGACCTGATCGCGCGCGAGCCTTCCGACGCCTGGCGGATCGTCGCCAGCCCCCTGCGCCGGGCCCGTCACACCGCCGAAGCCATCGCCGAGCGCACCGGCCTGCCGCTGAGCTCCGACGAGCGCCTGCTGGAGATCAGCGTCGGCGAGTGGTCCGGCCGCCTGCGCGAGGACGTGCGCCGCGAAACGCCTGAACTGACGGCCGATCCCGAATGGGCCTTCCGCTCGCCCGGCGGGGAGACCTTCGAGGATGTCGCCGTCCGGGTGGGCGACTGGCTGGCCGGGCAGACGCCCGAGCCCGAGCGCCGCCTGATCGTCGTCAGCCACGGCATCGCCGGCCGACTGCTGCGCGGCGCCTACGCCGGCCTGTCGCGCGCCGACACCCTGGCCCAGGAAGCGCCGCAGGACGCCATCCATCGCCTGATGGGCGGCCAGATCGACCGCTTCGACTGCGCGCCGGTCGAAGACCCCGAATTCGCTTGAAATCCCCAGAGCCCCCAATGACCGAAGCCCGCGAAGTCCTGATCAGCGTCAAGAAGAACGTCGGCCGGATCACGCTGAACCGGCCCAAGGCGCTGCACGCCCTGACGCTCTCCATGTGCGAGGCGATGATCGAGGCGCTGCTGGCCTGGCAGGCCGATCCCGAGATCGACATGGTCATGATCGACCACGCCGGCGAGCGCGGCTTCTGCGCCGGCGGCGACATCCGCATGCTCGCCGAAAGCGGGGCCGGCGACGGCGTCGAGGCGCGGAAGTTCTTTCACACCGAGTACCGGCTGAACCACCTGCTGTTCCACTACGACCGCCCCGTGGTGGCGATCATGGACGGCGTGGTCATGGGCGGCGGGGTCGGCATCTCGATGCCGGCCCACTATCGGATCGCCACCGAGCGCACGACCTTCGCCATGCCCGAGACCGGCATCGGCCTGTTCCCCGACGTCGGCGGCGGCTGGTACCTGCCGCGCCTGCCGGGCAAGGCGGGCCTGTGGCTGGCCCTGACCGGATCGCGGATCAGGGGCGCGGACTGCATGCGTTTGGGGATCGCCACCCACTTCGTCGAGTTCGGCGCGGTCGAGGGTCTGAAGAAGGCCATCCTGGCCGATCATCGCCGTATCGACGAGACCCTGCGCAAGTATCGGGCGGACGCCGGCAAGGCGCCGCTTGTGGGCTTCGAGCAGGATCTCAATCGCCTGTTCGTCGGCGAAAGCGTCGAGGAGATCTTCGAGTTCCTGACCGTGGACTCCAGCGACTGGGGCAAGGCCCAGCTGGCGGTTCTGATGACCAAGTCGCCCCAGACGCTCAAGGTCGCCTTCGAGCAGCTGAAGCGGGGCGAGGCCATGACCGACTTCGCCGAGCACATGGCGATGGAATACCGGATCGGTTCGCGCGTCGTGCGCCGCCACGACTTCATCGAGGGCGTGCGCGCGGTGATCGTCGACAAGGACAACGCGCCCCGCTGGGATCCGCCGACGATCGAGGCGGTGGACGACGCCGATATCCAGGCGATCTTCGCGCCCCTGCCGGCCGAAGAGGAGTGGACGTCGCTTGCGGACGCCTGACGGCGTTCGGCCAAACGACTGCCCTAACGGCATTGCCGGTGACGGTTCGCGTCGTTAGCTTGCCGGCAACTAAGAAGACCCTCCGGAAGGAAGACCATGCGTAAGCCGCTTCTCAGCCTCGTCGCCGCGCTCGCCCTGACCGCCTGCGCCACGACTCCGATGGGACCGGTCGAGCCGCCGCCGCCGCCTCCGGCCGACGCTCCGGTCGCCATTCCGGCCAACATCATCGCCGCGGTCGAAAATCCGCTGCGTCCCGACGTCGACACCAAGCGCGACGCCGACCGCCTGCCGGCCCAGGTCCTGGCCTTCGCCGGCGTGCGCACGGGCGGCAAGGTGGCCGACCTGATCCCGGGCGGCGGCTATTTCACCCGCATCCTGTCCAAGGCCGTCGGCCCGCGCGGCCACGTCTACGCCTATGTGCCCGACGAGCTGACCAAGCTGGCCAACCGCGAGCCGGCCGTGAACGCCATCGCCGCCGATCCGGCCTACCGCAACGTCTCGGTGATCCTCGACAAGCTGCCCAACTTCGGCGCGCCCGAGAAGCTGGACCTGGTGTTCACCGCCCAGAACTACCACGACATGCACACCCCGCTGATGGGGCCGGCCGACCTGTCGGTCGTGAACCGCAGGATCTTCCAGGCCCTGAAGCCGGGCGGCGTCTACCTGGTGCTCGACCACTCGGCCCAGCCGGGCTCGGGCCTGCGCGACACTGAAAAGCTGCACCGCATCGACGCCGAGACCGTCAAGGCCGAGGTGCAGGCCGCCGGCTTCGTGTTCGAGGGCGAAAGCCGCGTGCTGCGCGACGCCGCCGACAAGCGCAACGTCTCGGTCTTCGACGGCTCGATCCGCGGCAAGACCGACCAGTTCATCTACAAGTTCCGCAAGCCCGCCGGGGCGCGCTGATGCGAGCTTCCTGGCGGCGCGGCGGCAGGCTCGCCGCGCTGCTGGGAAGCGCGGTCGTTCTGACCATCCTCACCCAGGTCGGCGGCGTGGCGCTGCTGATCACGGCCTGGATCGCCAAGCTGCGTCGCTGGCCGGCCTGGCTGTCGGTTCTCGGCTTCGTCGCGGTCTACGGCTTGGTCCTCTGCGCCGTCCCGCCGCTGGCCAGGCTGGGCGGGCGCGAGCCTCTGCCGTGCGTGATCGGGGCGGGCGAGACCTATGGCGCGGTCAATCCGCTGCTCTGCATCATGAACCGCAACTACGCGCGTCCCGAGGTCCGGGACGTG
>JASGDR010000600.1:0-5432 GCA_047607095.1 Caulobacter sp. | reverse complement strand
GCCGGGTCCTTGCGCATCTGGCCCCGGCTCGGCGGCCGGGATCAGCACCGCGCCGCCCGCCTCCAGCGCATCGATGAGAAGCCGCTCGGTGCTATGGTGCAAGGTGTGGCGCTCGGTCTCGAAGTCCTTGACCGTGCTGCGCGACACCCCCGCCTTGTCCGCGAGCTCGCCTTGCGACCAGTTGAGCAGGCCACGGGCGCCCCGGCATTGGGCCGGAAGGAGAATTTTTGCGTGAGGCATCTGGAAACCCGCGGGCTTGTCACCCATATTGGTTGAGTACGCCCGAAAAAGATGACCGTCAAGGAGGCTTCATGCACCACACCTCGCTGATCGCAACCATCGTCGCGGGCCTGGGCCTGGCCTTCGTCTTCGGCGCGCTCGCCAATCGGTTGAAGCTTCCCGTGCTGGTCGGCTACCTGCTGGCGGGCGTGCTCGTTGGGCCCTTCACGCCGGGCTATGTCGCCGACCAGGAGCTGGCCCCGCAGCTGGCCGAGATCGGCGTCATCCTGCTGATGTTCGGGGTCGGCCTGCACTTCTCGGTCAAGGACCTGATGGCGGTGCGCAAGATCGCCATTCCCGGCGCCGTGGTGCAGATCGGCGCGGCCACCCTGATGGGCGTGGGCCTGGCCGTGGCGCTGGGCTGGGGCTGGGGCGCGGGCGTGGTGTTCGGCCTGGCCCTGTCGGTCGCCTCGACCGTGGTGCTGCTGCGCGCCCTGCAGGAACGCCGGCTGATCGAGACCGACCGCGGCCGTATCGCCGTCGGCTGGCTGATCGTCGAGGACCTGGCCATGGTGCTGGCCCTGGTTCTGCTGCCGGCGCTGTCGGGCCTGATGGGCGGCACGCCGCCGGCCCACGCCTCGGGCGGCCTGCTGACCACCTTCGCCATCACCATCGGCAAGGTCGCCGCCTTCGTCGCCTTCATGCTGATCGTCGGCCGCCGGGTCATTCCGTGGATCCTGCACCGCATCGCCCACACCGGCTCGCGCGAGCTGTTCCGCCTGGCGGTGCTGGCCATCTGCCTGGGCGTGGCCTTCGGCTCTGCGGCGCTGTTCGGCGTGTCGTTCGCTCTGGGCGCCTTCTTCGCCGGCATGATCATGGCCGAGAGCGAGCTGTCGCATCAGGCCGCCAACGAGACCCTGCCCCTGCGCGACGCCTTCGCCGTGCTGTTCTTCGTGTCGATCGGCATGCTGTTCGACCCGATGGTGCTGCTGCGCGAGCCGCTGGCGGTGCTGGCCACGGTGCTGATCATCGTGGTGGGCAAGTCGCTGGTCGCCTACGCCCTGGTGCTGGCCTTCAAGCGTCCGCAGAGCGTGGCCCTGACCATCTCGGCCAGCCTCGCGCAGATCGGCGAGTTCTCGTTCATCCTGGCCGGCCTGGGCGTGTCGCTGAAGCTGCTGCCGGCGGAAGGCCGCGACCTGATCCTGGCCGGCGCCATCCTGTCGATCCTGATCAACCCGCTGCTGTTCGCCTGGCTGGACAAGGCCATGGTCAAGGTCACCGCCAAGGAGGCGCCCGAGCCGGTGGCCGCCGCCGCCCAGCCGCACGCGGTGCTGGTCGGCTACGGCCGGGTCGGCAAGGCCGTCGCCGAGGGCCTGAAGAACCGCACGCCGCTGGTCGTCATCGAGGACGAAAGCGACCGCGCCGCCGAACTGCGCGAGGCCGGCTACGAAGTCGTCCAGGGCAACGCCGTGCGTCCGGAAGTGCTGCTGCAGGCGGGTATGGACAAGGCCACCCACGTCTTCGTGGCGGTGCCCAGCCCGTTCGAGGCGGCGAGGATCATCGAACAGGCCCGCGCGGCCAATCCCGACGCCCGCATCGTCGCCCGCGCCTATACCGACGCCGACGTCGAACTGCTGAGCCAGATGGGCGCCACCGACGCCCTGATCGGCGAGCAGGAGATCGCGCGGGGGATGCTGCAGCGAGCTCCGCGGCGGCAGGCCCCGCCGCCGGCGACGGCGCATTAAAGATCCTCTCCCTCCGGGGAGAGGTGGCGCCAAGCGCCGGAGGGGGGCGTTTTCAGCTTCCGCTGATCAGGCCGACGTCACGACCGCTCCCCTCTCCGTCGGCTTCGCCGACACCTCCCCCTCCGGGAGAGGACCCCAGATACAGAAACGCCGCGAAAGCCGATCAGCTTTCGCGGCGTCTTGCGTTTGAGAGACCCCTCATCCGTCGGCTCGCGCCGACACCTTCTCCCGCAAGGGAAGAAGGATCAGGATCACTTCCCCTTCTTCGCCGCCGAGCGTCGCGAGAGCATGTTCAGGCCCTCGACGCCGGCCGAGAAGGCCATGGCGGTGTAGATGTAGCCCTTGGGCACGTGCACCCCGAAGCCCTCGGCGATCAGCACGGTGCCGATCATCAGCAGGAAGCCCAGGGCCAGCATCACCACGGTCGGGTTGTTGTTGATGAAGTTGCCCAGGGGGTCGGCGGCCAGCAGCATCACGGTCACGGCCGCGATCACCGCGATCACCATGATCGCCAGGTGGTCGGTCATGCCGACGGCGGTCAGGATGGAGTCGATCGAGAACACCAGGTCCAGCAGGATGATCTGGAAGATCGCCGCGCCGACGTTGGAGATCACCGCGCCGGTCTTGTCGAGCACGTCGTGGCTTTCCTCCTTGGGATCGACCGAGTGGTGGATCTCCTTGGTGGCCTTCCAGATCAGGAACAGGCCGCCGGCGATCAGGATCAGGTCGCGCCAGGAGAAGGCCGTCTCGAAGGCCGGCTCGCCGTGGCTTCCCACCGGGCCGACGATCCCCAGGTCGAAGACCGGAGCGGTCAGGCCGACGATGAAGGCGATGGTCGATAGCAGGACGAGGCGCATGATCAGCGCCAGCGAGATGCCGATGCGGCGCACGCGCTGTCGATGCTCGGGCGGAAGCTTGTTCGACAGGATCGAGATGAAGACCAGGTTGTCGATGCCGAGCACGACCTCCATGACCACCAGGGTGACGAGCGCCGCCCAGGCGCCCGGGTCTGTAGCGAGATGAAGGAGTTCGTTCATGGGTCCTGGTTAGGCTGTGGACGAATTGAGCAGGTCCCAGTCAGCCGCTGAGCCCGCCGCGGCCGCCTGAACGGCGGTCGGCGAATTGCGGCGAAACTCGGACATGGAAGAGCAGATATGACCGACGCCGCCCATATCAAGCCCCTGACCGCGCTTCGCTTCTTCGCCGCCTTCTGGGTGGTGATGTATCACTACTGGCCCAACCTCGCCGCGGCCGGCGCGGTTCCCGGCGTGGTGGCCAAGGGCTATCTGGGCGTCGAAGCCTTCTTCGTGCTGTCGGGCTTCATCCTCTGCCACGTCTATCTGACCGCTTTCGGCGAGGGCCGGTTCGGCTACGGCGGCTTCCTGTGGAACCGGCTGGCGCGGGTCTATCCGCTGCACCTGTTCACGATGGCGGGCGTGGGCCTGATGGCGATCGCCGCCGGGATCGCCGGCATCGCCGTCGACAAGAACATGCTGGCCTGGGACGCCCTGCCGGCCAACCTGCTGATGGTCCAGGCCTGGGGCTTCGCGCCGGTGTCGGGCTGGAACCACCCCTCGTGGTCGATCTCGGCCGAGTGGTTCGCCTATCTCAGCTTCCCCGCCTTCGCCTTTGTCGCCTGGAAGCTGCGCAACCGTCCGCTGGTGCTGCTGGGCGCCGCCCTGGCGGTGATCGCGGCGCTCTATCCCGCCTTCGAAAAGCTGGCCGGCTTCCCGCTGACCGAGGCGACGATCCGCTGGGGCGCCCTGCGCATCGTGCCGTGCTTCTTCTACGGCTGCGCGCTCTACACCCTGTGGAAGAACCAGGACCTCAGCCTGCGCGGAGCGGGAATCGGCGCCTGCGTGGCGGGCGCGCTTCTGCTCGTTACGGTGCAGCTTCAGGCGCCGGATGCGCTGATCGTGGCCATTTTGGGTGGTTTTATTCTATCGCTGGCGCGCCTGGCCAAGGCCGGATCGACCTTCGCCACTCAAAGCATCTTCGTGTATCTGGGCGAGATCAGCTACTCGACCTACATGATCTGCATTCCGTGGAAGATCCTGGCTATCAACGGCGCGGCCAAGCTTTTGAATATTGGGGGTGACAAACTGCCGCTGCTTGTCTGGGCGTTAATCGTCGCAGCCTTGATCCCACTGTCGGCGGCCTCGTACCATCTGGTGGAAAAGCCGGCCCGGGACTTGATGAAGTCTTTCGCCAAGCGCCGCCGTGGCGCGGCAACAACCGTCACTGTGGCTCAATAAACACTCTTTTCATATTTTTCCCCCAGGGTTATCGACTTACCCAGTGACGCGGGGGAGTACCCACAGCATGACGAAACGGAAGAGAGCCCTTTGGGGTTCCCTGGCCGCTGCGGCCATGATCAGCCTCGCGCCGGTGTCCAGCGCGGTCGCCGACGGGTACTGGCAGTGCGTTCCCTTCGCCCGCCTGATGTCGGGCATCCAGATCTTCGGCGACGCCCGCACCTGGTGGGGCCAGGCGGTCGGCAAGTACGACACCGGGTTTACGCCGAAGGCCGGCGCCGTTCTCTGCTTCAAGCCCACCGCCCGCATGAACCTCGGCCACGTGGCCTTCGTCTCGCAGGTGCTGACCGACCGGGTGATCCAGGTCACCCACGCCAACTGGTCCGTGATGAACGGCGCCCGCGGCCAGGTCGAGAAGGACGTCACCGTCGTCGACGTCTCGCCCGCCGGCGACTGGAGCCAGGTCAAGGTCTGGTACGACCCGATCCGCGATCTGGGCACCACGGTCTATCCGACCCACGGCTTCATCTACCAGAACCAGCAGGCGGTCACGATCGCCGCCGCCACCAGCAAGCTCGCGCTCGCCCAGAACGCCGCCGTGTCGCTGGCCAAGCAGGCCGCCAACCAGGTCGCCTCGTCGGTCCGCGCCAACCCGCTGGACATGATCAACCAGGCCGCCGACTCGACCGACCGCATCGCCGCCCTGATCGCCGCCGCCCAAGGCGACGACAAGCCCGCCCAACAGCAACGCTGATCCCGACGCAGGCGCGTTGACGCGACCTCGCGCCTGGGCCACACCCGCAGGGTGAAGGTCCGGGTCGTTTCATGCTGAGAGTTCTTCGACAAGGCGCCCCGGGCTTCGAGCCGGGCGGCCACACGCCCGACTGGCGGCTGCCGTCCGACGCCGTGTGGATCGAGCTCGTCGACCCCACCCGCGCCGAGGAAGTGGCCGTCGAGCAGTCGATCGGCCTGCTGCTGCCCACCCGCGAGGAGATGGCCGAGATCGAGGCCTCGTCGCGCCTCTATCAGGAGGACGGCGGCACCTTCATGACCGCCACCATCCTGGTCAACGCCGAGGGCGAGCTGCCCACGGCCGCGCCGGTGACCTTCGTGCTGACCGGCGACAAGCTGGTCACCATCCGCTACGTCGAGCCGCGCGCCTTCTCGGTGTTCACCGCCCAGGCCGAGCGCCAGCCCAGCCTGTGCCCGCACG